>JAIDPG010000099.1 GCA_029062865.1 Oscillospiraceae bacterium | reverse complement strand
GGCGGTATAGCTCAGTTGGCTAGAGCACTTGGTTCATACCCAGGGTGTCATTGGTTCAAATCCGATTACCGCTACCACCGGCCCGTTGGTCAAGAGGTTAAGACATCGCCCTTTCACGGCGGGATCATGGGTTCGATTCCCGTACGGGTCACCAAACCCTTATGCTCTCAAGCGGCTTATAGAGCCACTTGAGAGCTTTTTGTTTTTCTCGGCATCGCCGTGTGGGATTTATTTTAACTTACCGTAGCTTTCGATTTTGTAAAGCTCAACGCGTTCGCGGCTGCGTCACAGGCTTTGATCTGATTCTCGCGGAACATATGCTGTATAAATTCAAAGTAGTCAACCACTCAAAAGGGCACACAATTCTAAAGGCTTCTCAAACCGCTTAATCAAGCGGTTTTCTTGTTCTCGTTGCTCTTGCTCACCTCAAGGAACTTTTGGTGTAGTGGCCGATTTTCGAGCAGCTTGCAGTAAATGTGAATTTCGCGCGGTCTGTCTTTGGCGTATTCGTCCACATCGCTTTCGTCTTGCTTTACGGCGATGCGCTCTGCTTCAAGCTGTTTAACCTCCTCGGAGAGCGGTTTCTGCTCAGCCTGATACTATTTGAGGTCTGTATAGCAAGCAGAGAAAGTCCTGTTTTTCTTGGTGCTTTCTTCCAATTCGAGGGTAACCACGTCGAATTGCGTTTTAAGGAACCCTCACCCTAAAACAAATCCCTACAATTTTATAGGCTTTTAAAAAAATTTGCTAAGGGTCTTCTCAAAAACGGTCAACGGGTTTATAATATAATTGACCGATACGGACAATAGCATTTTAAAAAAAGGTGAAGTTAATGAACGAGAAATTCTATTCGCTGCCCATGGAAAAGCAGCAGAAAATAATCAACGCGGGCTTTCGCGTGTTTTCGCAGAATTCCTATAGGAAAAGCCCGATGAACGAGATTGCCGACTGCGCGGGAATAAGCAAGTCGCTGCTGTTCCACTATTTTCACAACAAGCGCGAGCTGTATCTTTTCCTGTGGGATAAGGCGTGCAAAATCACAATGGAATATCTAACCGAATACGGCTGCTACGAGCCGACCGACCTTTTCGAGATGATGGAGCGCGGTATGCGGGCGAAGATACGCATGATGACGAAATACCGCAGCATGACCGCGTTTGTGCTCAAGGCGTTTTACGAGAAGGATCCCGAGGTCAATTCGGCGATACATGACAGCTATCAAAAATATTTTGAAATAAAGGCTCAGAACGCGCTGGCGGGTGTTGACCCGAATGATTTTGTTGAGGGCGTTGACATCAAGCTGATGTACCGCGAAATGTATCTGGCTTCCGAGGGCTATCTCTGGTAGATAATCCTATTTGACGGAGAGCTTGACGTACAGAAGCTTGAAAAGGATTTCGAGGATATGCTGAAATTCTGGAAGAAAATTTATTTGAAAAAGGGTAACGAAAAATGAATGCTATCGAAACGATCTCGCTAACGAAATTTTATGGTAAGTCGAGAGGCATAAACGATATTGATCTGACGGTTGCCGAGGGCGATTTCTTCGGATTTATAGGACCAAACGGCGCGGGAAAAAGCACTACTATCCGAATCCTCACGGGACTGATTTCCAAAACAAGCGGAACGGCAAATATTTTCGGCAAAGAGGTTGGCAAATCGGACGTTCTTGCCGATATTGGCCATATGCCCTCCGAGGCTAATTTCTATCACGGAATGAAAGTGCGCGAGGTCATAAAATATTCCGCGGAATTGAGGGAACGGAATTGCGCGAAGGAAGCAGCTCGGCTTTGCGAAAGGCTGGAGCTTGACGTAAACAAAAAAATATCCGAGCTTTCGCTCGGCAACCGAAAAAAGGTTTCAATCGTCTGCGCTCTCCAGCATAAACCGCGACTGTGTATTCTCGACGAGCCGACAAGCGGTCTCGATCCGCTTATGCAGCGCGAATTTTACGCGATCTTAGAGGAATGCAATGCCGAAGGCGCGACGATATTTTTGTCCTCGCATATCCTTTCCGAGATACAGAAATACTGTAAGCGCGCCGCCGTTATCCGCGAGGGGCGGCTGTTAGTCTGTGACCGTGTGGAAAATCTCGTGCATACCAACGCTAAAAAAGTCACGCTGTCGGGGATTTCCGAGCCGCCGAAGCTGGACGGCATAGGCAACGTTGAGCTTGACGGCAATGCCGTTAAATTCCTGTACAGCGGTGTACCTAGTGAGCTGTTGAACGCTCTAGCGCCGCTGCCGATAACCGATATCAGCATTACCGAACCCGATCTGGAGGAAATTTTTATGCACTATTACAAGGAGAACGAAAATGACAATTCTTAAACACGAAATACGGCAAGGGCGTAATTCGCTCATTATCTGGACGGCGGTAATTGCGTTTATGCTGGGAGTTTGTATTCTCATTTACCCCGAAATGTCTAAGCAGATGGACGGCATAAGCGAAGCGTTCGCGAATATGGGCGAATTTTCCGCGGCGTTTGGAATGGACAAGATAAACTTCGGAGAATTTATCGGATTTTTCGGAGTGGAGTGCGGGAACGTTCTCGGATTGGGCGGCGCGTTCTTTGCGGCGCTGACGGGAATATCGGCGATATCCAAAGAGGAGCGCGAGCACACCGCCGAATTTCTGCTGACGCACCCCGTAAGCAGACAAGCTGTTGTTGAGCAAAAGCTCGTTTCCGTGATCGTGCAGATCGTTATACTTAATGCGGCGGCTGTCGGCGTTACCGCGTTATCGACAATAATTATCGGCGAATCTCCCGATGTCAAGTTGCTTGCGCTGACATTCGCGGCATACCTAATAATGCAGATAGAGATCGCAGCGATCTGCTTCGGGATATCCGCTTTTATCGGCAGGGGCGGACTTGGCTTAGGGCTTGGACTTGCGGCGGCGTTTTATTTTTTGAATATCATCGCGAACCTCACCGAAAGCGCGGAATTTCTGAAATACATCACTCCGTTCGGCTACACCGACAGTGCAGATATTATCGCGGACGGGCGCATTGAAATTAAGTACCTCGCTGTCGGGCTTGTTGTGACCGTTATCGGGATAGGCGAGGCGTTTTGGAAATATCGGCGCAAGGATATTTCGTAGAGCAAAAAAGAGCCGATAAACTTTGAGATCTTCTCGTTTATCTGTTGATCAAACATTTTGTTGATCAAGCAAAAAAACCTTGCCAGATGTTCCGTCTACCCGTATTCTGTCGCCTGTTTTCAGCGTGCCCGAAGCACATTGACAGCTTACTACGGCGGGAATTCCAAGCTCCCGTGCAACGATAATCGCGTGTGAAAGCGGCGCTCCAACGTCAGTAACAATAG
>JAIDPG010000098.1 GCA_029062865.1 Oscillospiraceae bacterium | reverse complement strand
GATAGTGATTTCCCGCATTGCGTGACGCGCGGTGTCAATCTGCTCGCCGTCCTCGAACATTTCCGTCGGCGCAAATTTAATCGGCTCCATATTCGGCGCGAGGATCTCCAGCTCGTCGGAAAGCGTGAAGAAATTCCGCGTTGTGAGGTTCATTGTTCCGTTTTCGCAATTATCGATAGTCGCGACGAAATCATACTCGCGTATATAGCCGCTGTCCTTAAAATACTGCCCGCCGTTTGTTATCTCGGCAGGATTCTGCGAGCCGCTGCCCTCGTTCGGGTGCCCGTAGAAAAATCCCGTGCAGTACGGTCGGTGGCTTATCTTGTCGACCTCTTCAAGAACCCATTTCGGCGGTACCTCGCCTCGCAGAGCACAGTCCAGCGCCGCTCGATAAGCGTTTGTCGTAAGCGCGGTATAATACGCGGATTTGGCGCGCCCCTCGATTTTAAGGCTGTAAACGCCCGCGTCAAGGATGTCGTCCAAGTGCTCTATCATACACATATCGCGGGAGTTAAGAATAAACGAGCCGCCCTCGTCCTCGAACACTTGAAAAAACTCCCCGGGGCGCTTTTCTTCCATAAGATAATACCCCCAGCGGCACGGCTGGGCGCACTCGCCGCGGTTGGCGTTTCTGCCCGTGAGATATTCGGAAATGAGGCACCGCCCTGAAAAGCTGACGCACATTGCCCCGTGGACGAACGTCTCCAGCTCCATATCCTCGGGGATATTCTCGCGAATTTTTTTGATATCCTCTAAGCTAAGCTCCCGCGCAAGCACGGCGCGCTTTACTCCCATTTTGTAGAGCTCGACCGCCGTGCGAAAGTTTACGATACCGGTTTGGGTAGATGCGTGGATCTCAAGCCCCGGCGCGAATTCCTTTACCATCGCGATAACGCCGATGTCCGCCGCGATGACCGCGTCAACGCCCGCGTTTTTCGCCATGGCGATAAACTCCGGGAATATGTCCATCTCGCCGTTCAGAGGCACGGTGTTGCACGTGATGTAGACCTTAACGCCGCGTTCGTGCGCGGTTTTCACCGCCCAAACAAGTTCCTTCTCGGAGAAATTCTTCGCGCCCGCCCTCATGCCGAACGCCTTCCCCGCAAGATAAACCGCGTCCGCGCCGAAATCCAGCGCGGAAACGAGGCTTTCCGTATCGCCCGCGGGAGCTAACAGCTCGGCTTTTTTGTCGTTGTTTGTCATAAATTCATCCTGTACGCTTTTATTTCCTTTTATTTCAAAAAATAAACGCTGATATATTTGCGTTTTCCCCGCCTGCGGCGGGGAAAACCGCTTATGTTATTCGGCTGCGCTTTCGCCGCCTTCATCTTCATAATGAAGATCCGCGTCAATAATGTTCTGCTCGTGCTGCTCGAGAGTTTCCGCCCAGTAGAAGTTTCCTTCGCGGTCAGCGATGAAATAGTAGTACGGCGTGGTATCGGGATTAAGCGCGGCATTTATTGCATCAAGACCGGGGTTGCAGATCGCACCAGCGGGAAGCCCCACGCACTGATATGTGTCGTAAGCCATCTCGACTCTCTGCATTTGCTCGCGGTTTGCGGCGGTGGTAAGAGGCTTTATCGTTTGATCGATATAGTCATACGTAACGTCCGAGCCGAGATTAGGATAGTTTTCTGGATCGTTCAGTCGGTTGTGGAATACGGACGAGACCATAGCCATACTCTCCTCGGTGTTGCCCTCACGCTGGATAATGGACGCTAAAATAATCGTTTCGTCAAGCGTCATATCCATTTCCTTCATACGCGCCTTGAGCTTTTTCGTTATATGATCCTCGAAGTTTTCCAGCATCTTATCGGCGGCTTCCTTTGCCCAGGTTCTCGTGTCGTAATTCGGGTTCTTTTCAAGGTAATCAACAACGTAAAACTCATACGTATCGGGGAACAGATAGCCCTCCAGCATAAACATACGATTGGGATTTGTCACTAAGCCGTCCTCAAAATCATACCTGTTCTGCTTCGACTTAACATACTCCTCAAAATCCACTGCTCGGCAGACGAGGTTTTCCTCCAGCAGATTGCCGACCTCAACGACCGAAAGCCCCTCGGGGATAACGACGGTTATCGTTTTGGTGAACTCCTTCTCCCGTTGAAGCGACGCTATGATATTGTTGTAGCTCATGCCCGAGCTTACCGTGTGCGGTCCGTTGAGATAACCCGTTGTGTTGTCCGTAAACTTCACGTACAGCTTCATAAGCTTCGGCATATCGATAATTCCGTTTTCGTAAAGACCGTCAATTATATCGTCGACGCTCATATTCTCGGTTATCTCGAAGTCTATTTCCTTGCGGGTCTTTGCCATTCCCGTAATATCCCGCATCGCGCCTATTACTTTTATCGCAAAGAAAATTCCGAGTCCGAGCGCCGCGACGGAAATAACCGCGCCGAGGAAGATCTGCCCCATGGTTTTTGTATGGTTTATTTTGGAATTCTTTTTTCTACGTCTTTTTACGGGATTATGCGCGTAGGTCGGCTCGTCGTCGTAATCATAGTCGTCCTCGCCGCCCAACGAGTCCATCATCAGCGTTCGGGACATATCGTCGGCGGAATTTAGATCCGTAAACTCGTCGCGCGGAGTTATGCCGTGCTCGTCGTCCGAAGTGCGCGGTCGCATGCTGTCCATTTCCTGCGTCTTCTCGAAGTTGAGATCCAAGTCCTCGTAAGGCTCGTCGTCATCGTAGCCTTCCGTGTCCTCGCTTTCATTGTCCTCCGGGAGGTACTCCTCGTCCTCGTTATAGTCCTTGCGGTTTTCGTCCATAATGACCTCCGTTTTTTGTTGAATTATATGTTGGATTATCTATTAAAAACAGTGAAATCGGCTTTAATATCATGCGGCTCAACGGGCACATCGCGTTTGAATTCCTTATAGCACAAAATAACGCTCGTTCCGGTGAAACCGCTTAAAAATCTGTCGTAATAGCCCTTGCCGTAGCCGAGCCGCGCGCCGTTTCCGTCCGCGCAAAGCGCGGGAACGACGCAGAGCGTCTTTTCATCGGCAATCGCGGGAAAATCGAGCGGCGGCTCATCAATGTTGAATTTGCCGCGTCTAAGCTCGTCCGCCGACTTGATGAAATAGAATGCGAGCTCGCTTTCGCCGCTTACGGGCAAAGCCGTCGGAATTCCGCGGCTTAAACAATACTCGATGATCTGCCGCGTATCGACCTCGATATCCGTTGACGCGTAGGTGAAAACCGCGCCTGCATTGTCAAGAAGCGGTCTGACCTGCCCGAAAATATCCTCGTCGGCGGCTTTTTTGTCCTCGGCGCTCATTGCTTTTCTAAGCGCGATGAGCTCTTTTCGGAGAGCGGACTTCAGTTCGCGCATTGTATCGCCTTGCGAACGCTGTCGGATTTCTCTTCTCCGCAGAGCACCCGAACAAGCTCCAGCCCGAATTCAATAGCAACGCCCGCGCCCGCGGCGGTCGTGAAAATGCCGTCGGTCACGACCTTTTTCTTAGACAAGTTAGCCCCCGTTAAAAACTTCTCAAAGCCCGGGAAGCAGATAGCCTCCTTGCCGTCCAACAAGCCTTTCTTGCCAAGGATTGACGGCGCGGCGCAAATAGCGCCAATCGGGATCTTGTGCTCGACACAGTAGTCTATCGTCTGCTGAACGACGGTGTTTTCCTCGATGTTCAGCGTTCCGGGCATACCGCCTGGGAGAATGATCAGCTCCAGCCGCTCGTCAAGCTCGACCTGCATATCGGTCATATCGCAAAGCACGGGCACGCCGTGGGAGCTTCTCACCGCGTCGTTCTTTATCCCGACCATTACAACGTCCTTGCCCGCACGGCGCAGCATATCAATAGGCGCTATCGCCTCGGTCTCCTCAAAGCCGTCCGCTAAAAAAATGTAGATCATAATAGTTTCCTCCTAAAAGTTAATGAATGGGCTTAGGATTAGGTATGTAAGTTTTTTCAGAATACCATAATTCCGCGCCGGCGAAATTATTCGTATGGTTTATTGAAATACTGCTGTCCCAAGCCTCGTTTGTGTTCGTATCATAATAAATATAAAACTTCAAGCTCAAGTTTGGAGCGAATTGTTGATTATCGCGCCAGAACTCGCAAAAATCCCACAACCAGCCGACCGCCTGCGGCGTTGTGCCTTGCCCGCGAACATTTACGGTTACTTTAAACCCGCCCGCATATTTCGACCACTCCGACGGAAGCTTGTCGTCGTCAAGGTCAAACTCACAGTAGAAATCCACATTCTCTATGCCGCGAGGCTCCAAAAAGCCTTGTCTTGCAAACTCTTCTATTTCGTAACCAAGCTTATGTCTTGCGTAGGTGTCATGCGTTATCTCGCCGTCACTAGCGGAAACCGTATATTTAAACCCCTCCTCGTCGCAAACAAAGCGCGCGGTCGGTACACCCGAGCCCGACTCGGGTATAAAACCGCCATGGGTATTGTATTGATATCTCACGTCCTGTTCTACGATATGATAATTCGGGTGTGTTTTTTTCATATATTTTACCAACACTTGCCGGGTGATGAAAAGCGGTTTTTGCCACGGCAAAAGATAGTTTTTTCCAAGAACGCCCGCGGCGACAATGACAGCTATGAGGATACACGCAATTTTCAAGCCTAGCGGCACTTGTCGTAATCTGTTCATTGCGCGCCTCATCTTAAAATGCTATCAGAAACTTCTCCTCCAGAAAAATGGGATTATAGGACATTTTCGCCTTGCGGAGATTTTCCGAACCCGTGTCCTCCTCGCGGTCGATATATGTGTATTTTTTGCCCAGTGACTTGACAAACTCGCGGTTTATCGCGGCATAAGCGCCCTGATACTTCCGCAGCGCCTTTTCGACGTGGACTACAAAGGTGTTCTCCGCCGAGGGCTCCCCGAACG
>JAIDPG010000097.1 GCA_029062865.1 Oscillospiraceae bacterium | reverse complement strand
AGGAAATCAAGGAAATTTACACCAACGTATATTACGGCAAGTCTACCAGCTTGCTGAAGAAGTGATAAGGAGGGAAAACTATGTCAGACAATGTTATTGCTGTTCGTCCTACAAAGACGATTTACCGCGAGGGCGACGCGGCTGTTAAGGTTTTTGAGAAGGATTACGCGAAGTATGACGTTCTGAACGAGGCGCTCAATCAGGCGCGCGTTGAAAATATCGGGATAAACGTGCCGAAGATTCTTGAAGTCAAGACGGTTGACGGCAAGTGGGCTATCGTTTACGAATATATTGAGGGAAAAACTCTCGACCAGCTGATGAAGGAAAATCCCGACAAGCTCGACGAGTATCTTGAGCTGTTCGTTGATCTTCAGATGAAAACGCACTCCTGCACCTGCCCTATGCTTAACAAGCTGAAAGATAAAATGAACCGCAAGATAAGCGAGGCGGATCTTGACGCGACGACGCGCTATGAGCTCCACACACGGCTTGAATCCATGCCGAAGCACAACAAGGTTTGCCACGGAGACTTCGACCCGTCAAACATCATCGTAAAGGACGACGGCACGCCGTTTATCCTTGACTGGAGCCACGTAACACAGGGCAACGCCTCTGCGGACGCGGCGAGAACGTATCTGCTGTTCCACCTGCGCGGCGAGGCGGAGCTTGCGGATAAGTATCTCGATTTGTTCTGCAAGAAAAGCGACACCGCGAAGCAGTATATCCAGAAGTGGATGCCAATCGTCGCGGCTTCTCAATCCGTTAAGGGAAAGCCCGAGGAGCGCGAGCTGCTTCTCGGCTGGGCGAATGTTGTGGAATACGATTAAGGAGGGCTTGAGGAAAAAATGACAGTTACCGTCTGCATTGGCAACTCCTGCCACCTAAAGGGCTCGCGCCGCGTTGTTGAGGGCTTGGCGTATCTTATCTCCGAAAACGGGCTTAAGGACAAGGTCGACCTCGGCGGGAAGTTCTGCATGGACAACTGCCCGAACGGCGTGTGCGTCACCGTTGACGACAAGGAGTTTTCGATAACCCCCGACATGATCGAGGATTTTTTCAAGGCGGAGATACTTGATAAGGTCTGATTATACACGTTTTCCCCCGCCTGCGGCGGGGGAAAATAATTGATAATGTATAATTGTGGCTGCGGCTTCGCCGCTTAATAAAATTCCCCCGTGGAGCGGAGGAATTTTCGCGTTTTATTCTCGGCGGGGAGCGTTTTACTTCTTGTTTTTCGTATTTTTCTCGTTGAAATTAGCAATCATTTTATCGAGGGTTCCTCGCATTGCTTTCAGCTCGCTCTTTGATATGCCCTTTAGCATCGTCTTCTCTGCCCTGCCAAGTATTTCGAGAACCTTTGCGTACATTTTCTTGCCCTTGTCGGTTATGCAGACGTGCGTTTCGCGGCGGTCGCAGTCGGTTTTCTTATCACGGCGGACAAGCCCGTCGCGCTCCATATTGCGCAGTGAAATGCTTATTGTCGGAGCTTTCAGCCCCGTAATCTTCACAAGCTGAAGCTGAGTGAGGCTGTCGTGCTCCATAAGTGGCTTCAGAACATGGCGGTAGGATAATTTCATACCGATGCGCTCCATTTCGCGGCAGACAAACTCCCCGTAAAGATAGCTTGCCTCGTTTACCGCGTTTATGTAGTCGTTCGAGCGGATCATCAAAGAGTTGTTGTTAGTGGTTTTCATAGGCGCTCCTTTTTCTAAAATTCTACACAATTCCGAAGAAAGTCATAAAAAGCTCAAAATTCTTTTTATATCGAGCTTCTATAACATATTATACCTTTATTTCCCCACTATGTCAATAGATAACAATATCACAAAAATGAAAAATGGGTGAAATTTAAAGCAATACCGCACAAAGATTATCGTCCGATTGCACCGACAATTTTTTCGGCAGATTGCACAAAATCGACGAACGAGGCTGACGCCTGTGAGGAGATTTTGGGCAAAATATGACCGTGTTGAACTTCGTTCAACCTAAAATTTGCCGGCAAGCGGGCGG
>JAIDPG010000096.1 GCA_029062865.1 Oscillospiraceae bacterium | reverse complement strand
GAGTGACAAAAAACATCTGGTAAACCTTTTCGCGGAGCGTCATTTCGGCGAGCTTTGCCTCTATCGGATCATCGGGGAGCTCGGGCTCCGGCTCAGGCTCGATGATCGGCTCGCCGGACGATTCCGGCGGCACGGCGCTTTCAACCGGAGTTGCGGAACTGATCGCAGAGCTTGTCGTTGCAGTGGTTGAGCTTGTTGAGCTAACAGGGCTGACGGAGCTTGTTGAAGCTGTTGAACTCGCGGAGCTCGTGCTTGTTGAGTTCGCAGAACTGAACGAGCTCGTCGAATTAACATAACTCGCCGAAGAAGCCGCCGCCTGCGAGCTTGTTTCCGATACGCCCGACATCACCGCGCCGCCGACCGAAAATGCGGGCGGCGCTTCTTCGGTATTCTTACAGCCGCTTATTCCGATAAGTCCGCAAAGCAAAGCCAGCGACAGCGCCGCGCCAAGCGTTTTCGTTTTCTTCACAATACCACTTCCCCGTAATTATACCTGCCCTTGAAGCCCTCTGTCGATCTCATCCTCGATGACCGCGCCCGCGTATGCTGCGCCGTGGCTTATCTCGGACTCGTGGCGGTCAAGGCAGTCGTCGTTGATGACCGGCGGCTTGGGAGCAGGCTTTTTCTTCGCGAGCAGCGAATCGCCAATGCCCATTGCCTCGCCCGCGACGCCAAGCGTCGCGACTACTTGTGTAAGATCGGTCGGCATGAAGATCTTCGTGGAGTTGCCGTTCGCGACCTCTTTCAGCGCGTCGAGCCCTTTAAGCTGCAGCACCGACTGCTCGACCTTTACGGCGTTGAGGCTCGCGAGACCGCTTGCCTCCGCCTCGTAAACGAGCTTGATGCTCTTCGCTTTACCCTCGGCGAGAGCGATCTGCGCGTCGCGCTCCGCCTCCGCGGCGAGGACTTTAGCCTTCTTGTCGCCTTCCGCGCGCTTGATGACGGACTCCTGATGCGCCTCCGCCTCAAGAATAGCCTGCCGCTTTTCGCGCTCGGCTCTCATCTGCTTTGTCATAACCTCTTGAATTTCCGCGGGCGGCTGAATGTTCTTTATCTCCACACGCGTGATTTTAATTCCCCACGGGTCGGTCGCCTCGTCGAGCACGCCGATCATCTTCGCGTTTATCGCGTCGCGCGACGAGAGCGTCTGGTCGAAATCCATTTCGCCGACGATATTACGAAGCGTCGTCGCCGCGAGGTTTTCGATCGCGAACATCGGATTGTCGATGCCGTATGTAAACAGCTTCGCGTCCAGCACTTGCATAAACACAACGGAATCTATCGCCATTGTTACGTTATCCTTTGTGATAACGCGCTGCGGCTGGAAATCCAGCGTGCGCTCCTTAAGCGACACCTTGTTGACTATCCTCTCGAAAAACGGAACCTTAAAATGCAGCCCCGAGTTCCAAGACGCTCTGTATTTTCCGAGGAATTCCGTCACCCAGCAGTTAGCCTGCGGGACAACTCTGATGCACTTAAACAGCGTCACCAGAACAACAAATCCAAGAATTCCCAACCAGATATATTTAGCTTCGGGCATAATTACCTCCTAACTAGAACAGATGTTCTCTCTGCTTTGCCATTATCTATATTATAGCATACTTCTCCCCGAAAGTCAACAGGAGACAAGAGCATTAGAAGCAAGAGGCAAGAATTCCCGTGGGAAATCTTGCCTCTTAATCTCTTGCTTCTAATAATCTTGCTTCTTGATATTCAGTTTCTTTTTAACGTGAGAGTAACAAGCAAAGAACGCGGGAATTAAGAACATATCTGCCAGTACCCACGCCGCGGGGCTTGCGTAGCACGCTCCCGAGAAGCCGATTTTCGGAACCGCCCAAATCGCCACAAAGCCGCGCGCGACCATTTCAAACACTCCCGCGAACAGCGCGATCTGCGAAAATCCCATTCCTTGGATAAGAAACCGCACAATGTTGACGAACGCCAGCAGTATATAAAACGCCGCGTTCATAGTGAGGAATTGCTTGCCTAGCGTAATGACCTCCTCCATTTGGTCGGGGGATGGCGCGTTGTTTTTGTCGATGAACAGCATAATAAGCCCACGCCCGAAAAGCAGCGTTATCCCAAGCGCAGCGATCGCCCAGCCTATCCCGAGAAGCGAGCAGCTGAACAGTCCCTTTTTCACGCGGTCAAGCTTGTTCGCGCCGATGTTCTGCCCGCCCCAGGTCGCCATTGTGCTGCCCATTGCCTCATACGGGCAGGAGAGGAAAACGCTCACGCGAATGCCCGCGGTCATCGCCGCCATACAGGTTTTCCCGAGGGAGTTCACCGCCGTTTGCAGCATTATGGAGCCGATTGCCGTTATCGAATACTGCAACCCCATAGGGAGCCCGATAGCGCACAGCCGATTTATATAATAGAAGTCGAGCTTTAGATCTTTTCGGCGAATGTGGAGGATATTTATGCGCTTGGCTATGTAAACAAGGCACAAGATCCCCGAAATGAGCTGCGACACGACCGTCGCCCAAGCCGCGCCCGCGACTCCCATTTTCAGCGCCACTATCATAAAAATATCCAGCGCGATGTTAAGAAAGCTCGAGATCACCAAGAAAACCAGCGGCGTTTTCGAGTCGCCGACCGAGCGGATAAAGCTTGACAGTATATTGTACAAAAATGTCGCGGGGATTCCCAAAAATATCACGAAGATATAATCGTGCGCCTTTTCGAAAACGTCATCGGGGGTCTTCATCCACGTGAGGATATTCGTGCACAAAATGCAGGTTGCCGCCGTGAGCAGCAGCGCGAGGACCGCTGCCGTCCAGACGGTGTTCCCGACAAATTTTCTCAGCGCCTTGTTGTCCTTCGCGCCGAACCTTTGCGCCACGGGGATAGCGAATCCGTTGCAAAGCCCCTGCACAAACCCGATTACGAGAAAGTTTATCGAGCCCGTAGACCCGACTCCCGCCAGTGCTTCCAAACCGAGATAACGTCCGACGATCATCGTGTCGACCATATTGTAAAGCTGCTGCAAAAGCATACCGAAAAGCAGCGGCAGCATAAAGCCAAGTATCAGCTTCATCGGCGAACCCGACGTTAAATCACGCACAGTTGTTTTACTCATAAAAAATCACCCCTCGGCGATCATAATCCGGTCTCTGTTTCAAGACCCTATACAGTATATCACAAGCAAATCAAAATTGCAAGAGATTTTTGAAAATTATCTTAAAAATTTTCCCCCGCTTGCGGCGGGGGAAGCTCATCTTTTATTCGGCTTGGTTTTATCCTATAAACTCCCGGATAAGCGCGTCCTCGGGGACGTATTTCTTGTCCGTCGGAGTAAGCAGTCGCAGGAATTTTTCGATGTCCGCGAACTCGGAATAGCCGCTGTAAGTCTGCGCGGTTTTCTCAAGCTCCGGGAGGAGAATGTCGCGGTAAACCGACGGCTCGTACTCGATGAACGTATCAATATCGAAATTCGCGCGGTGCTTGTGCGGCATTATGTACAAGTCCTCACCGCGCTCGACCGACTTGAAGAACTCGAACGTCTCCGCCTGATCGCGCCCGCGGTAGAGCTTGTCGCGCATCAGCCGCCGCATAAGGCGTATCTTCGACGGGTGGAGAAGCTCCTCGCCCTCTTGAATTCTCGTGCGGACGCTGACATAAATGCGGTGCGTATAATCGTCGCTGTCGCCCGTGACAAGCGGGTTCAGCGCGTGAATTCCCTCAAGGATAACAAGGTCTCCCTCGCCGCGCAGCAGCTTCATTCCGGGGATACGATCCTGTTGCGCGAAATCAAACCCCGGCACCTCGATCTCCTCGCCGCGTGAGAGCTTTTCCAGATGCTCGTGGAACAGCTCTATGTCAAGCCGCTCGGGGCTTTCGTAGTCGATGTTGTCCTTGCCGTGGAGCTCGATGTCCTTTTTAAGCGGCAGGAAATAATTATCCATGGAGATAACATGCGAGTGGCAGCCGCGGCTTTTCAGATCCGCCGCGACGCGCATCGCGCTCGTTGTTTTTCCCGAGCCCGACGGTCCGGAAATCAGCACGATCGGCTTGTCGGCGCGGTGCTCGAAGATCTTATCCGCAGCCTCGCGGAGCTGTTCGGAATACATTTTCTCACCCTCCGCGATAAAGCCCTCGGGTTTTTTCGCCGCTTTGTTAAGATACTCAACCGTAATACATTTCATAAGGTGCTCCCTCAATTATCGCAAAATAATCTCTTAAAGCTCTCAAAATCACTTGAATATTCCAGCGCCCACCGCGCCCTCGCGACGGCGTATTCGGACGTCATTTCGCCCGTTTCGATAAGCGGGAACTCCGCGTGCCCGACTGCATATTCGCTCAGATTAGTGCCGCCGTAAGCGCATTGCGTCGCGATGATAACGTAAACTCCGCGCCTTGAAAGTGCCGCGACCTCTCCGAGAAGATAATCGGGAACGCCGCCAGTGCCGTAGCTTTCGAGAATCATCGCCTTCGCGTTTTCGGGAATGTTCAGCCTTTGTCCGGGGATAAGCTTCGCAAGGAAAACATCGTCGGAAAGCCGCTCGTAAAAGCGCGTTTCGCCGCGGAATTCCTCCTTGAAGAGCTCCGCCTTGAAATCAACGATATTATCGTGGATAAACCCGCAGACGTTCCTGTCGAACGCCATTTCGCAGTTCGACCACGTTTTGACGGCTCTTTTCGCGTCAATTATCGTTCCCGTGAACACGAGCCGCACCCCGAAAGCGCTCTCGTCCGCCGCGAAAAGCATCGCGTCGCGGAGGTTTTTCGGCGCGTCCGAATCCTCGGCGTTCATCGTCTTCATACTCCCCGTAAACACGATAGGCTTTCGCGAGTTTTGGATAAGGCAAGACAAGGACGCGGCGGCATACGCCATAGTGTCCGTGCCGTGTGTTATCACAAACCCGTCGAACTCGTCATAGCGCTCGCGGATAAGCCGCGCGAGCTGTTCCCAATGATACGGCTGCATATTCGTGCTGTCGAGATTGAAAAGCTGATCGGAGTGAATTTCACACGGAATGTCAATTCTCTTCAGCAGCTCGCTCACCGAAAGCGACGGTGCGAGCCCGTTTTCGCTCTTGGCGCAGGAGATCGTCCCGCCCGTGCCGATAACAAGTATCTTTCGCATTACCTCGGCTCTACGATAAACTTCATCGCCGTGCGCTCTTCGCCGTCGATCTCAACAGTCGTGAACGCGGGAATGCAGATGAGGTCTACGCCCGTCAGCGCCATATAGCTTCTCGCGATAGCTATCGACTTCACCGCCTGATTTGCCGCGCCCGCGCCTACCGCCTGAACCTCGACCTCGCCGTTCTCGCGGATAACCGCCGCGATCGCTCCCGCCACCGACTTGGGAACCGAATGTGCCGAAACCTTTACAACTTCCATTATGCTCACCCTTCGAAGCGCATAAAAATCGCGCTTCGACCTTTCTTTATTTATCTGTGATTATTGCCTTGATTTTGCCTCATTTTTGAATAAACGTTCTGCAAAAGCGAGTTATGCTTAACGCCTTTCCGGTTTTCTGATCTATTTCCAAAGCCGCGCCGCAAACGTCGATATTGCAATTATCGCCACTTGCGAAAACGTGCTTTTTCGGATAATATGTGAGGAACTTCTCGATTATTACGCTCTTTTCCACGCCGAGAATACTGTCGCGGACACCCGTCATTCCAACGTCCGTGATGTACGCCGTGCCGTCGATCAGCTGCTCGTCGGCGGTCTGGACATGCGTGTGCGTGCCGAGTACCGCGCTTGCTTTTCCCGCGAGGAAAAAGCCCATTGCGCGCTTTTCGCTTGTCGCCTCCGCGTGGAAATCCACGATAATTATCTTTGATTTCATCCTGTTGAGCAATTCCTCCGCGCACTTGAACGGATTGTCCGCGGGGCTCATAAACGCCGTTCCGACAAGGTTCACGACCGCGATTGAATACGCGCCGAAATCCAGCTCGCAAACGCCCTTTCCCGGAACATCGTCTCCGAAGTTCGCGGGGCGGAGCAGCGTGTCAAGCCGCTCGAAATCCTCCCGCGCGGACTGATGCCGAAACGCGTGGTTGCCCGTCGTGATAACGTCCGCGCCCGCCGCGAAGATCGCCTCCGCGGAGCGCGTGTTTATGCCGTTCGTGTCCGCGCTGTTTTCGCCGTTTACGATAGCCACGTCCGCGGAGAATTCGCGCTTTATTTCGGGGAGCAGGGCGCTGAGCGCCTCGCAGCCCGCCTTCCCGCAAACGTCGCCTATAAATACAACCTTCATTATCTGAAAATGACCTGATCTCTGCCCGGCCCCACGCCGAGGATCGTAATCGGGCAGCCGCAAAGCTCCTCCAGCCGCGAGATGTAGGCTCTGCACTTTTCGGGCATCTCGTCAAACGTCTTGCACTGCGACAAATCGCCGTCGTAGCCCTCTATCTCCTCATAAACGGGGGAGCAGTCCTCAAGCTCCTCCAGTGTCACGGGGAAGTCCTTCAAAACCGTGCCGTCGGACTTCTTGTACGCCGTACAGACCTTGAGATTTCCGATTCCGCTGAGCGTGTCGAACTTGTTTATCGCGATTGCCGTCAGCCCGTTCACGCGCACCGCGTGGCGCATAATTACAGCGTCGAACCAGCCCGTTCTGCGCGGTCTGCCGGTCGTCGTGCCGAACTCGCCGCCGCGTTCCCGAATAAGCTTCCCAAGCTCGTCGTTAAGCTCGGTCGGGAAGGGTCCGTTGCCGACGCGCGTCGTGTAGCTCTTTCCGACGCCTATTACCTCGTCGATGATCTTAGGTCCGACTCCCGTTCCGACGCACGCGCCGCCCGCTATCGGGTGGCTGGACGTTACAAACGGATATGTTCCGAAGTCAATATCGAGAAGCGTCGCCTGCGCGCCCTCAAACAGCACGCTTTTCCCGGCGTTGTACGCCTCAAACGTGATTACCGAGCCATCCGCCATATATTTCGCCAAGCGCTCGCCGTAAGCCTTGTACTCCTCAAAAACCGCGTCGAGATCTTCCGGCTCGCCGCCGTAAACCTTCTCGATGATCAGGTTTTTGAGCTCGCCCGTGTTCTTCACGAGCTTCTTGAGGCACTCCGGGTGGACGAGGTCGTACATTCTTATTCCGACGCGCTCGTCCTTGTCGGTGTAGCAAGGACCTATGCCGCGCCCCGTCGTTCCGACGTTCACGCCCGTTTGCTTCGCCTTGAACTCCTCCTGCAATCTGTCGAGCTTCTTATGCCACGGCATTATAATATCCGCGCGCGCGTCTATCCGCAGATTATCGCACGTCACGCCGCGCTTTTGCATATTGTCGATCTCCTCCAAAAGCACCGCGGGGTCTATCACCACGCCGCTTCCGATAAGGCAGATAGTTTCGGGATAGAGAATTCCCGACGGCAGCAGGTGCAGCTTATACACCTCGTCGCCGTGGACGACGGTATGTCCCGCGTTGTTTCCTCCGCTGGAGCGCACCACCAGGTCCGCCTTCTGAGCCATTATGTCGATTATCTTGCCCTTGCCCTCGTCGCCCCATTGCGTTCCGACGATAACACTTGATGCCATAGTTGATTCCTCACTTTAATATGTTGATTTTGTTTTCGCCTTACTCTGTTTTTGGGTAAGATGAAATTTGTTTCATTTTCCTTCCCCGCCTGCGGCGGGGAAGGAAAAGATTATTTCTGTTTTCACGCCTGCGTGGAAAATCACTTGATAATTTTGCGCCCCTTTTTCTTCTCCTCGCGGAGGTCGATAGGCTCTTCGCTGCCGCCCTGATCCGCAAACACCGCCTCGCCGTTCTCTTCTTCCTCAAGCTCCCACGCGGGGATTTCGGGGTTAGGCTCGCCGCTTTGCTCGTAATAGGGGTTTATGATAAGCTTCTGAATTGCCGGATAACAGCAGAACACCGACAGGAAAATCATCCACGCCCCCGGCATAAACGGCAGAAAGAACACCGCGGGGAAGAAGAAAAACACCAAAAGCGAAACAAATCCTACCAGCGCCGCGATTACGATAAGCTCCGCCGGGAGGTTTACGAAAACCAAAATCAGCGAGTTTCGGAGAATGTCGCTCATCTTCATTTCCAGCGCCGCTATCTGCGGATAGATATAGAAATTCATCAGCAGGAAAACCGCCTGCGCCGCAAACGCCAGCACGCAGATTATTCTCGTGTTTTGATCCTCCGTGTTCGCAAACAGGTTATACGTAAGCAGCAAAAGCGCGATCGCTGCTACGTCGATTATGCCTATCACAAACGACTTCTTGAAATTCTTCTTGAACTCCCGCCAGAAATCGTGCCAGATAAACTGCGGGCGCTCCAGATATACATTCCGCATCATCGCGGTGAGTGCCGCCGTCGCGGGTCCTATCGTCACTATCGGGATACACGCCAGCACGTAAATCAAATTCATTGTGAACATATTCCAGAACTTGCCCCAGAACAGCTCCCAGAACCGAAAGAACGGCTTTTTGCGCCGCCTTTTCGCGACACCGCTCCCCGCGACGTTATTATTGTAAAACAAACCCATTTCCGAACTCCATTAAATCAGCGGTTGGAAAATCACTCCAATTATCATAAGCACCGCCATAACAAGCGCCAGAATCTTGCAAATTCTGATTAGTTTCGCGCGTTTTTTCTCGTCCATTAAACTCTCCGCCCTACTTATTATACAACAAACCGACGTTGATGTCAAGTATTTACAACGTCTTTACGCCCTCGCCGCACACCGCTCTTATTCTGCCGTCGTTCGCGAACGCCGCGGTGAAGCCCGTCGAGTCGTCAAACAGCGTTTCGGTTTTCGGCGTTTGACCGCTCGCGAACACAACGTACTCCGAAACCACGGAAACACCGTCGAAATAGCCGTAAGCAATGCCGCTTTGCGCGCCGTTTACCACCGCGGTTTTCGGGTCGCCGAGCCTCAAGGTCGCGAGCTGCTCACTCGGGAGCTCTTTAGTGTATTCGCAGAGCTTGACAACCTTTCCGTTTTCGAGGTCGTATCTTGTGATCACAAGCGTGCTTCCGTACGTTTCAAACGTCAGCGCCGAGTGCTCCGCGGTTACTCCGACCGCGGTTTTCAGTGTCAGCGGATTGGGCTTATCGAGCTCCGCGCAGTCGACGCGCAGAATACTGTTGCCGTCGCCGCTTATCGTCAAAATCGTGCCGTCAAACCACATTCCCGTGATTTTTTCGGGAACTCCCGACAAGATCACCGCGGGCTTCAAATCGCCGTTCAAAAGCGTAACCTTATTCGCGTCGTTCGCGTTTGAGTAGCTTTCGGGATTGCTGTCCGAGTTTTCGGACGCGGTTTTCTCCTCAAGAATAGCCCCGCCGTCCTTGCGGAACGCCGCGCGAAGCAGCTTTTCGGTGCTTCGCGTTTCAGGCTTTTTGCCGTTTGTGTTGACAAGCAAGCCGTCCTCGTCGGAATTCAGCGCGAAGCGCCCGTCCGCGGAAGCCGCCACGGGGTTGCCGATTACGGCGCAGGCGGTTTTCCGCTGTCCGTCCTCGATCGAAAATGCCGCGCTAACTCCGAATGAATAGCCCGTCGTGTCGGTCATTATAATGCTCTCTGCCGGGATAACGGCAAGCTCCGCCGTGCCCGTTTTCGGGAGATAGACGCTTTCGTCCTCGACCGTGAACGTTTCGGTGAACACGGGCGTGTAGACCGTGCCGAGCTTCATTTCGCCGTCGGCGAACTCATAATCCGTCAGAACGCCGTCCTGCTTTACGGTGTATTCCGCCTTGCCGCCGCTGATTTTGACGTAGCCCGACTGCTTTCCGCTGAACAGCGCGTACAGCTTTCCGCCCTCGTCAAACGCCGCGACAAAGCGCGCTTTGTCGGGAGGAGTGACATCGGTGAGCGAGCGCAGCGTGCCGTTTTCCACGATATTCGCCGAGACCGCCTCCTCGGTGACGGAATAAATCTCCGAATTAAGCGTGAAGCTTCCGAGGCTGTTTCCGCTCTCGCCGCTTATCAGCAGATCGCCGAAAAGCGTGCTGTAATCGGGGCTGAGCTCGCTGGGGCTTGCGCCGCCGGGAGTTTCCGCGCCGTAAGCCGCGGCTATTTTCTCGAAAATCTCCGAGTTGTCCTTCGCGTAGTTAAGCGACTTTGATTTGCCGCCGCTGTTTTTTCCGATGTTTACGCCGATAATCGCGCCCGCGCAGATAAGGATCGCCGCGCCGGAAGCCGCCCAGATTATCGCGCCCTTGCGGGAAGAGCGGCGATTTTCTTCTTCATCATAATCACCGTCCTCGTCCTCGTCGTATTCCTCATCGTATTCATCTTCGTCATCATATTCCTCGTCGTCATATTCTTCGTCGAATTCTTCTTCCTCTTCTTCGACTTCCTCTTCTTCCTCTTCCTCGCGGATTTCCTCAAGAATACGATTGCGCTCCTTCTGGCGAGCGGTTTTTACTATCTCCTCCGCGAACGGGTTTTTCGCGGGCTTTTTAATGGGCTCGGGTTCCGCGATTGGCTCGGGCTCGGGTGTTTTCTCGATTTCTTCCCTGAGTTTTTCGTCAATTATTCCCGAAGTCTTTTCGGGGACTTTTTCGAGAATATTGTCG
>JAIDPG010000095.1 GCA_029062865.1 Oscillospiraceae bacterium | reverse complement strand
GGCGGAACGAGGTGGGGGTGTTGCTTAATGGCAGCACCTAAGCTCTCTAATATATATATATATATATATATATATAGTGTAATGCGGTTTGGCGGCGGTCGCCCCCTTTGTGAAAACGCAGGGGAGGTGGCCGTATGCCGATAACTGTAAACAACGGCGGCGTTTTGCGTACACTGGGAAAGGTCTCCGTCAATGACAGCGGAGTAATACGAAATCTGAACACCGTCCACGTGAACGACAGTGGGGTGCTGAGGCAAGTTTTTAGCGCGGGTACGCCAATAAGTGACGTAAATGTCGGCAATAAAGTTCACCTTAAAAATACTAGCGGTGGGGCTTACAGTTTCATTGTTGTACATAAAGGTAAACCATCATCAATATATGATGATAGTTGTGACGGTATCTGGGTTATAAAGGAAACTCCTTTAACTCCTTCAGCACCGTGGTACGACGGCTCTCCTGCCAAAAACTATTATCCGTATAGTGATTGTGAGTACTGGGGAAGTAAGTTATACGGTATGATACATTCAGCAGTTAAACCTGCAATCAAGACAGTTAAGATACCTTATTATAAAGCGAATAGTACTTCCGGAGGCAAAGGCTCCGTCCAGTCAGGCTCAAACGGAAGTTCTTGTAGAGGTTTCATTCTTTCTGCTAAAGAGGTTGGTTACGGCGGCGGTCTGGCTGACGGGGCGCGACTGAGTTATTTTAGTACGTCAGCACGTCGTATATGCTACTACGGAGGAGAAGGGGTACCATGGTGGACTAGAACGCCGGACTTGTCTGATTTGGACGATCCGTGGTATGTGCACAGCATAGGTAAAGATGGAACGGTACATATAGGATCATACTGTGGTAATGATGTTTCTTCAGAGAATTTTAAGTATTTTCGTCCGGCTTTCGTCCTCTCTTATTCAGCAGGAGTTGACAAAAACGGCTATATAATCGTCTGAAACAATCTAAAATAATGGGGTGATGATAATATGGACAGCACGGTTTTAGTTGCAATTATAACGAGCTGTATGGCATTTTTGGGCGTGGTATTTACCACGCTTTTTAATGCGGTTATATCGCAGAAAAATGCGAAAGAAACTCGGAGACTTGCCGAGGAAACACGGCAGGCAATTGACAACGCTCAAACGGCAAAGTACGAAAAGCATATTGAGGACGGCGTACAATGCCTTTTGAGAGCGGAGATAATCCGCTCAAACGAAAAGTACACGGCAAGAGGATATTGCCCTGTATACGCGAAGGAAAGCCTTAAGCGCGTATACACCGCGTATCACAATTTAGGCGGGAACGACGTAGCAACCCATTTGTACGAGGAGCTTATGGATCTTCCCGAAAGAAAGGATGATGAAAATGAAGGTTGATTGGGCAAGAAAGCTCACAAGCCGTAAGTTCTGGGTAAGCATCGCGGGCTTTGTCGCGGGGCTTATCATTATCTTCGGCGGTTCACAGGAGGACGCGGATAAGATCGGCGGCTCGATCCTAAGCGGCGCGGCGGTTGTAGGGTATGTACTCGGCGAGGGCTTGTCGGATCACGGCAATGCCGCGAGCCCTAAGAACACAAATAAAAATGAGGAGGAATGATCTATGGAAGCGATTATGAAGGGAATTGACGTATGCGGCTATCAGGGCACGATCGACTTTAAAAAGGTCAAGTCAAGCGGCGTTGAAGTGGTTATCGTCAAGGCGGGGGCACGGTACAACGCCGTTCCGACCTGGGAAGAGAACTTCGCAAACGCCAAAAACAACGGTATGCACGTCGGCGCGTATTGGTACAGCTACGCGAACAGCATCGCGGATCTGAAGAAAGAGGCACAGGCGTTCATCGATGCGCTGAAGGGCAAACAGCTTGATTTCCCCGTGTATCTCGATCTTGAGGAAAGCTCGCAGTTCGACAAGGGTAAGGCGTTTTGTACGGAAATGGTCGAGGTATTCTGCGAGGAGCTGCGCGCGGCGGGCTATTTCTCGGGCGTGTATTGCTCTACATACTGGTATACGGCGTGCGTTGACGAAGAGACGCGCGAAAAGTACCCCGCGTGGATCGCGGATTACCGCAGCAGGTGTTACTATGAGGGCGAGTACGGCATCTGGCAGTACGACGCGGCGTATGTCCCGGGCGTTCAGAACACTTGCGACCGTGATATGGTGTACATCGACTACGCCCCGGAGATCATAAAGGACGGCTGGAACAACTACCCGAAGGCAATCACGGAGACCAACGTCAAGAAATCCGTGGACGAGCTCGCCCGCGAGGTTATCAACGGGCTTTGGGGGAACGGCGATGTGCGCAAGGACAAGCTCGCCGCCGCGGGGTACTCTTATAGCGACGTGCAGGATCGCGTCAACGAAATCCTGTACAAGACGGCAAAGACCGACCGCGAGATCGCTCTGGAAGTCATCGCGGGCGAGTGGAGCAACGGCGACGAGCGTTTCCGTCTGCTCACCGATGCGGGCTACGAGTACCACCGCATACAGCGTATCGTAAACGAGCTGCTGTACACGCCTGATCTTAAACCCGTTGACGAGATCGCGCAGGAAGTTATAAACGGCAAGTGGGGTTACGGGCAGGATCGCTGCGACCGCCTTACGGCTGCTGGGTATGACTATGATGAGGTGCAGAAGCGCGTAAATCAGATGATTAAAAAGTAATTATTTCGGCTGTCTATCCGTGAGGGTAGGCAGCCGATTTTTTATATGGCAAATTTCATTGTGAAACAGTCTAAAATTAACAGCGGTTTTTTGTTCATTCCTACGAAAAAAATACACGTTGCGCAGGATTTCGACATCTTGCGCAACGGGTATTGAAAAATAAACCAAAGCATACTATAATATATTATAAGTTAGATTGTCCAAAGATGGGTAATTGTATTTTAGTGGCTTTTGAAGAGAGGGGATTATTACATGTCCGAATGTCGTCTTTCAAACTATAATCAGGGAGATGCTGTTGCGACAGGATTATATCGTCCTAAAACGACTGCTATTTTTTTTGATAAAATATGGATACCAAGCGATTTAAGACATTCACAATATGGTCGCACATTAAAATTTAATAAAATTCCATTGAGTGTTTGCGTTATTGAAGAAATCGAAGAAAGCGTAAACAACTTTAATGAAATCGGATCATTACGGAAAAGGATTCTTGGTGAGAAGAAAAATAAAAAGGGAAAATGTAAAGAAGCAGAAAGTAATGAATTAAGGATCATGCCATACACTCATCGAAACCGCCCATATTATACGGTTGAAGAAGATGTTTTGGGACTTGATTTTTTATTTAGCAGTTCAAGAAACATTGGCTTAAAACATGTTGTTAACAGTTTTAAGCACATTTATGGCATCGAAATTACGCCAATTTATCTTGGACACACTGCTTTTGAAGAAAGTCTTTTAATGCATGATGATGAAATGGCACAGTTTCAATTGCAACGATATAAGCATAATGTAGGAATTAATAGAGCTCTTCAATTTGATTTATTTCCCATTCCAGATTTATTAGAGTTTGAAAAAAGAACGACACATAGTGCATATGAAGTGTGCCTATCCAATATGCCTGTAATTGTTGAAGAAAGCTTAGAATGGGATAAAGTATTAGAGATGAGGGAAGACGCGGAATCTATTAAAAAGATACATCGTTTTAGGCGATGGGTAGATTTAGAATTGGAGGGGAAAACATCCAATGAGATAATTGATATTCTTGGAAAAGCTATGGATGACTATCAATATGCACTAAAAAAACATGGTGTCATGACTGCAATAGGAGGGATAACAACAATATTATCTGCGTCTTCAACGATTATTGAGGCGTTCTCGGGAGATTTCTCAGCTCAAATATCAGCAGGGCTTGCTATTTCTGGTGGACTAATAACATATACAGCTACACAGTTGAGCGAATATTTTGAAAAGAAACGAGAACCCATTGCTTTAATTTATGAATTAGAGAATGCTGGGAGAAGAAAAGCACAACCCTCCCGAATGGCTGCCCAAAATGATTGAGTACTTCCTTGAAGCAACTCAAGATGTTTTCAAAGGTATTTTATCAGACATTTGGTTTATCAAAGACCTTTATCCGAGCCGCATAGTAAAATAAACAATCCCGGGTCACGAAAGCAATCCGGGATTGTTTTTACACCTTTTGTTTGTAAACACTTTGACTTGTGCAACTTCTGACTGTTCGGAGCTGATTAGGGGAAAATTCCACGATTTCCGATAAATTGCACCCAAGTGCCTCACATATCCTATCAAGGTGCTCAAGGTTTACTCGCTCGGCAACATCGTGATACAGGTCGTTTATGGTGTTCGCTCTGATTCCTGTTGCCTCTGCAAGTTCCGACTGCGTTATCCGCAGCTCTCCCAGCTTGCGGGATAATGTAATCTTGATCATCGCAGTACACTCCTTTCGATAAATTTTAGCACTTTCAAAGCAACTTGTCATCGGTTTGCTAAAATATATCGATTTTTGTTGAAAAATAACAACAATTAGCTAAGAAAGAGTAAATAAAATAGTGAGTTTTAATAACAATGTAGAGAGGCAACGAAGTAATCACCGAAATAATTATATAATAAAACTTTGCATACATTTTGCATACACTTTTTGCAATTTTTTGGGCGTTTTTTCTTGTTTTTCAAGGTAATTAAGTGGAATTGAAAAAATAAAATCCCCCTCTAAAGTCGCATTGTAATACGATTTTAGAGGGGGATTTTACTGGAGCGGATAATGGGAGTCGAACCCACCACCTCAGCTTGGGAAGCTAATGTTTTACCGATAAACTATATCCGCGAACAATACTATTATAGCATTTTATTTTTGATTTGTCAAGGGCTATTTTGTGATATTAGCATAAAAACTTTTTAGATTGTCGAAAAAACAGCCGCTTCTTAATAGAAGCGGCTGTTCTTACCCTAACTTGATTTTAATATAGCTCTCAATAATATCCACACACTTCTCAAACCCGAGATCTCCGCTGTTGAGACAGATGTCGTAATTCCGCGCGTCGTTCCAGCTTTTACCGGTGTGCGCCTTGTAGTATTCCGCGCGGGATTTGTCCGTCGCGGCTATCGTTTTCAGCGCCTCCTTGCGGTCGACGATTCCCTTGACCTCCGCGGCGTTTTTAACGCAGTTTTCCTCATCCGCCCATACGAACACGCGAACTGCTTCCTTACAGTCCTTGAGAATAAAGTCCGCGCAGCGCCCTACGATGATGCAGCTCTTCTCTTCGGCGAGCTTTTTGATGACCTTCGCGGTGTAGTTGAACAGGTTTTCCTCGCTCGTGAAGCCCTTCTTATCCGGAGAGATAACCTCGCCCTTGTAGACGGAGCGCTTTCCCAAGCCGCCCTTGGTTTTCTCATCCGACTGCCCGAAAAGCGCCTCGTTGATGCCGCTCTCCTCGCTCGCGAGCTTGATAATATCCTTGTCGTAGAACTCCACGCCAAGCCGCTTTGATAGCATCTTCCCGATAGTCCGCCCGCCGCTGCCATAGCCGCGGGCAATCGTAATAATAAACTTATCCATAATTATTCTCCTTAATAATCGGCGAAAAGCCGATTATATTAGATCCGAACTCGATTTAGACGTTTTCCCATGCCTGCGGCGGGGGAAAACGCAGGTTTATTTTTAGTCCGAATTACCCCGTCACTCGCCCAGATACGCCTTCTTAACCTCGTCATTGTCCATAAGCTCCTTCGCGTCGCCGGAAAGGGAAATGCTCCCCGTTTCGAGAACATACGCGCGATTCGCGATAGAAAGCGCCTTCTTCGCGTTCTGCTCAACCAGCAAAACCGTCGTGCCGCTTTTGTTTATCTCCTGAATAATGTCAAAGATCTCGTTGACGTAAAGCGGCGAAAGTCCCATTGAGGGCTCGTCCATTAAGACGATAGACGGCTTTGACATCAGCGCCCTGCCCATTGCGAGCATCTGCTGCTCGCCGCCCGAGAGCGTCCCGGCAAGTTGCGTTCGGCGCTCCTTAAGCCGCGGAAAACGCTCGTAAACGCGCTCCAGCGTTTCGTTTATCTCCGCCTTGTTTTTTCTTGTGAACGCGCCGAGCGTCAAGTTCTCAAGAACGCTCAACTGCGCGAACACCCGCCGCCCCTCGGGAACGTGCGCCATTCCCATGGAAACGATTTTATGCGCGGGAGTTTTCGTGAGCTCCACGCCGTTGAACATAACCGAGCCGCGCTTCGCGGGGATAAGCCCCGAGATCGTGTGGAGCGTCGTGGTTTTTCCCGCGCCGTTCGCGCCGATAAGCGCGATTATCTCGCCGGGTTCAACGTCAAAGGAAATGCCCTTAAGCGCGTTTATCGCGCCGTAATACACTTCCAGATCCTTAATTTCAAGCATAGCCATAATTTTATTCTCCCAGATACGCCGTGATGACCTTCGGGTCGTTGAGCACCGCCGAGGTCCCGCCCTGCGCCAATTCCTGCCCGAAGTTCAGCACCGTAAGCTCTTCGCAGATTCCCGAAACCAGCTTCATATCGTGCTCGATAAGCAGGATAGTCATATCAAATTTATCGCGGACAAATCTAATCGTGTTCATAAGCTCCGCGGTCTCGTTCGGATTCATGCCCGCCGCGGGCTCGTCGAGCAGCAGCAGCTTCGGATTTGTCGCGAGCGCGCGGGCTATTTCGAGCTTCCTCTGCTTTCCGTAAGGCAGGTTCTGCGAAAGCGCGTCACATTCGCCGTCAAGCTCAAACACCTTCAAAAGCTCCATCGCCTTTTCGTTCATCTGCTTTTCCTCGCGGAAGTAGCGGGGAAGGCGCAGAATTCCCTCTATCGTCGTGTATTTCGTCTGGTTCTGCATCCCGACCTTTACGTTATCGAGCACGCTCATTCCCTTAAACAAGCGGATATTCTGAAACGTTCTCGCGATGCCGCCTTTGTTGATCTCCACCGGCGATTTCCCCGTAATGTTCGCACCGTCGAGGTAAATAACGCCCGTCGTCGGCTTGTAAACGCCCGTCAGCATATTGAACACCGTGGTTTTTCCCGCGCCGTTCGGACCGATAAGCCCGTATAGCTGATGCTTTTTCACGCGCAAATTCAGCCCGTCCACCGCGCGAAGTCCGCCGAACTGTATCGAAAGTTCCTTTACCTCAAGCATAATATCTGAGGAGGTTTTAGCAGCTTCACTCATACCTCTGCACCTCCCGAAGTAATGTCCGCGTTTTCTTTATTCCTTTTGAATTTTGCGCTCAGCTTCTCGCGCAGACCGATAAAGAACGGAGCGTTCTTCCAGAGCATAAGTGCGATGAGGATGATCGCGTAGATAAGCATACGCGCGTTCGCGAGGTTCTGGTTTACCTTGCGGAGCATTTCGGGCAGCACATAGAGAATAATCGTCGCGATAATAGAGCCGCGCATGCTACCAAGTCCGCCGAGCACCACAAATACGAGAATAAGAATAGAGAAGTTGTAGTCGAACTTACTGAACGCGATCATCGGAACGGAGTGCGCGTAAAGCGCACCGCCAACGCCCGCGATGCCCGCGGAGATAGTAAACGCCATAAGTCTGAACTTAGTGACGTTGATACCGACAGACTGCGCCGCGATGTAGTTGTCGCGCACCGCCATACAAGCACGCCCGGATTTGGAGTTGATAAACGTCATCATAACGATAAGCGTAATCATCAGCAGAACAACCACCCACCAGATGTTCGTGTCCTGCGGCGCCTGCATACCGATAGAGCCCTTTAAAATCTGCTTCGCGCTCGCCTCGTCGACGTTCGCGGGAGGATTTGTAAACCCGAAATGCAGCCCGTTTTTGTCTATGGTAAGGAAAATGTTGTTCGCAAGCGACTTCATGATCTCGCCGAAGCCGAGCGTTACGATAGCAAGATAGTCTCCGTGGAGACGCATTACGGGAATTCCGATAAGAATACCGAAGATCGCCGCCATGATCCCTGAGCAGACAAGCGCTATAATAAGCCTTATCCACCCCGGGCAGTCCGCCGCGTTGTATTGAATTATCTGCGACACGGTTCCGCCGAAGATCGCACCGACGCACATAAAGCCCGCGTGCCCCAGCGAAAGCTCTCCGAGAACGCCCACCGTCAGATTCAGCGAAAGCGCCCAGATTATATGTATGCCGATAAGTACCAGCATACCCTTAAGCATATTGCTTCTGTCAAGCGCGCCCACGGACATCAGTGTCGCCATAACGACGCACAAAACCGCCGTGCCGCTTATTGTTATAAGGTTGTTTAATTTCTGTTTCTTCATACTGCCGCCTTATATCCTTAAACTTTCTCGTTTGTCTTCTTGCCCATAATTCCCGTCGGTTTTACGACAAGAACGATGATAAGCACCAAAAATACGATAGCGTCCGAAAGCTGCATTGAGATATACGCCTTCGACAAAATCTCGATTATTCCGAGCAGAATTCCGCCAATCATCGCGCCGGGGATGCTTCCGATGCCGCCGAAAACCGCAGCGACAAACGCCTTGATGCCGGGCATCGAGCCGGTGTATGGCGTGAGCTTCGGATAAGCCGAGCACATCAGCACCGCCGCGACAGCTGCCAGCGCGGAGCCTATTGCGAACGTAAGCGTTATCGTCGCGTTGGCGTTAATTCCCATAAGCTGCGCCGCGCCTCTGTCCTCGCTGCACGCGAGCATCGCCTTGCCCGCCTTTGTCTTGTTGATGAACAGCGTCAGCGCTATCATTATCGCCACGGAAACAATAATCGCGATGAACGTTTCCATTGTGATCGTAAGCTCCGATTTCAGTCCCTCGGCTTTATACGGGTTTTCGCTGAAGAACACCGCGCCCTTGCCCTTGAACACCTGCAAAAACGGCGGCATACCGTCAACGATCGATGTGAACATTCGCGGAGTCGCAGATTGAGTAAGCAGCGCGATGTTCTGAAGCAGATAGCTCACGCCGATCGCCGTGATAAGCACCGCGAGCGGGGGAGAGCTTCTCAGCGGGCGATAAGCGAGCTTTTCGATTACAACGCCCAGCACCGTGCAGACGGTGACTGTAATCACAAGCGCCAGCCAGATAGGGCACCAGTTCGATGCCATTGTGATAAACGCCGCGTAGCCGCCGACCATTATAATGTCGCCGTGCGCGAAGTTCAGCATTTTCGCGATGCCGTAGACCATCGTGTAGCCCAGCGCAATAAGCGCGTAAATGCTTCCGAGGCTTATTCCGTCGACTATGTTTGAAATAAATCCCATAGACTTTATCTCCTTAGCTCTGTATTCGTACGAGAATTTGTTTTCATAGAAAAATAGCCCGCTTCCACAATCCTATGAAAGCAAATCCTCGAAAAGGAAGATTTGCCGAAATTATGGCAAAGCCGTACAAGAGCCGAACGCCCTTGTACGGTTTACCGAATGATTTGCTGAATTTTAAATTAAAGAACCTCGTAAGAGCCCTTGCCGTCGGCAACTACGATTTTCAGAACCTGAGGAGCCTTCGCAGCCTCGCCGTCAGCCTCCCACTTAGTAACGCCCGTGATGCCGTCGAGCTCGATCTCAAGCATCGCCGCCTTGAGCTTGTTGCCGAATTCCTTAGCGGAAATCGAAGCGTCCTTAACGTCAGCCTTCTCAAGCGCGAGCTTTACAGCGTAAACGCAGTCATAGCCGTCAGCCGCGAACTGGTTTACCTCGTCGTTCGGGAACTTCTCCTGATAAGCCTTGGTAAACGCCGCGCTCTTCGGCTCGGGAGAGGTGGAAGCGTACGGGCTCATTACATAAACGCCGTTAGCAACGTCAACCTTGTCACCGAGCGCGCCGATAAGACCGTCAAGTCCGTCGCCGCCGAATACGGGGATGTTGAGGTCTCTCTTCTTAGCTTCCTGAAGCACAAGAGCCGCCTCGGTGTAGTAGAACGGCAGGAACATAAGTTCCGCGCCGCTGTCCGCAACCTGCTTTACCTGCTGCGAGAAGTCCGTAGCGTTGTCAGTCGTGAACGTCGCGGTAGCAACGATCGACAGCCCCTTCTTCTCTGCCTCGTCCTTAAAGCCGTTGTAAATACCCGTCGAGTAGTCGGAGTCGTTCTGATAGATAACGCCTATCTTCTTCGCAGAAAGGTTCTCCGCGATGTAATCGGCCGCGATTGCGCCCTGGTTCGGGTCGGTGAAGCACATACGGAAGCAGTTGTCGCCCGCCGTGATGCAGTTGATAGCCGAGCCCGAAGGAGTAAGCAGGAACATATTGTCCTGAGCTGCAAGCTCGGATACCGCCGCGCAGGAGCCGGAAGTAACCGTGCCGATAAGCAGCTTCATATCCTTGTCCTTAAGCGCGTTATAAGCGGTCATGCCCTTCTCGGGGTCTGCCTGGTCGTCCTCGAACGCGATCTCAATCGTCATGCCGTTGATGCCGCCGTTCTTGTTGATCTCCTCGGCAGCGAGCTGCATACCGTTTCTAACCGCGATGCCGTATTGCGCCGCGTCGCCTGTTACGGGGCCGATGCCGCCGATAACGAGC
>JAIDPG010000094.1 GCA_029062865.1 Oscillospiraceae bacterium | reverse complement strand
CCCTTTTCCCCTCTCCCTCCACCCCCTTTGCCCGCTTTTTCTCCTTGATTGGAGAGGACTTGTTGTTTCGCTCAGTTAGTGGCTAGACAACAGAACTTTTTGAACTGGTCTCATACTGGGTGCAGACAACAAGGCGGGGCGATTACGTTCGCGCGCTGTCTTGTCAAGGGCGCGTTTTCGCAGCGTTCACCGTTGGCGGCGCAGTCAACGCGACCGTTTGCAGTAACAGCACATATTGGCGTTGCAGTTAATGGGCATAACGCGAACAGCAACACCCCCAGCGAAGTGTAAAATTTCAAAAAGTGTCAGCTGGAGCGAAGCGCAGGCTGACCGGTGACGGAATTTTGAAATTTTAAATTTAAATAAGGAGTTAAAGATGCTTAAGGATATTACGATCGGGCAATTTTTCCCGGGGAACTCCGTTGTTCATAGAATGGATCCTCGGGCGAAAATGCTGTTGGATATTTTGTATCTGGTGATGCTGTTTACGTCGCAGACGTTCACGGGTCTGCTTGTCGCGATGTTGTTTATGGTGTTCTGCTATCTGGCGGCGAATATCCGGCTTAAAATGATACTCAAAAGCATAAAGCCGATCTTGCCGCTTATGCTGTTTACGGCGGTGCTGAATTTGCTGTTTATCAAGGGCGACACGCCGCTGTTCGCGTGGTGGATAATTACGGTGTACCCGGAGGGCGTGCGGACTTCCCTATTTATGATCCTGCGCATTTTTGCGCTGATCGTCGGAATGTCGCTGCTGACCTACACAACGTCGCCGATAATGCTGACGGACGCTATCGAGCGGCTGATGTCGCCGCTGAAAAAGATACGCTTCCCCGTCCACGAGCTCGCGATGATGATGACGATAGCGCTGCGGTTTATCCCGACGCTTATCGAGGAGACCGACAAGATAATGTCGGCACAGAAGGCGCGCGGCGCGGACATGGAAAGCGGCGGCGTGCTGAAAAGGGCAAAGGCGCTTATCCCGATTTTGATTCCGCTGTTCGTGTCGTCATTCAAGAGAGCCAACGAGCTCGCGACGGCTATGGAGTGCCGCTGCTATCACGGCGGCGACGGCAGAACGCGCCTTAAAACGCTGAAAACTGCGCCGCGGGATTACGTCGCGGCGGTGATAATGCTCGCGCTGTTCGCGGGGATCATCGTTTTGAACTGCTATCCGGCGATTCCGTGACGGTGAGCCGGCGAGAAAGGAGCAGGCTTTATGGAGTGGGATTTCTTTTATCGTCAGCTGGAGGCGGGCTTGAACATTGACGAAACGTGCTTTTATTTCTCCGACGATAAAGAGGAGCGAGAGCACTATGTGGGCTATCTGCCGCAATATGAAAAGCCCTACTGGATAGGGTACTGCGATGTCGAGGACGGCTGCGAGTTCAAAACCGCGTCCGAACTGGTAAACGCGCCCGTGTTTGACGGAAGATCGTTAAAGGAGCGTTGGAATGAGGCGGTAGTCGTTTCCGTTGAGGGAATACCGCTTGAACAATGGCTGGAGCATACGGAGCATTGCTGAGGGTCTTGTGCTATGGAGGAAAAATGCGGAATTTAAAGGTGTTTATCGCGTATAACGGCGCGGCTTATCACGGCTTTCAGCGGCAGGACAACGCTGTTTCCGTTCAGGAGGTCGTCGAGCGTTCGATCGGCAAGTTGCTGAAAACCGCCCCGCCGACGGTTTACGGCTGCTCGCGCACCGACGCAGGCGTCCACGCGCGGCGGTTCTGCTTCAACGTCCATATCGACAGCAAAATCCCGTGCGAAGGTTTTTTGAAAGGAATGAACACGCTTCTCCCCGACGACATCGCCGTGCTCTCCTGCGAGGACGCTCCCGAGGACTTCCACGCGCGGTATGACACCAAGGCGAAGGAGTACGTTTATCTGATAAACAACAAGACGAGCCGCGATGTGTTTCTGCAGAAGCTCGCGTATCACTACCCTTACCCGCTGGATATCGCAAAAATGAATGAGGCTGCGCGGCTCTTCATCGGCGAGCACGACTTCGGGGGCTTTTGCAGAGCCGAGGGAAAGGCTCGCGTGAAATCCACGGTGAGGACAATATACGCGCTTGATGTTGCTCAAAACGGCGGAATTTGTGAAATAAAGATCCGCGGGAACGGTTTTTTGTACAATATGGTGAGAATTGTCGCGGGGACGCTGATCTACGTAAGTGAGGGCAAGCGGAGCATCGAGGACGTCCGTCGCGCGATAGAAACGGGCGCGCGGGATTTCGCGGGGGTGACGCTCCCGCCCGATGGACTTTATCTGAATGAGGTGCTCTATGAAGATCTGCCTGCGGACTGCGCAGATGATCTCATCGAAAATCTGGATAAGCTGCACACCACGGAATTGGGCAAGCAGCGCATACGAAAAGCCGCGGGCGGCGTTCCCGACGCGGTTGAGTGGGCGAAAGCGCAAATCGGACTGCCGGGCGCGGACATTGCGCGTGTCGGTAAGAATTATCAAATTAAAACGCGGGAATACTCCATAACCGTAAACGCAAGCAGCTTTACAATTATTACCGCGCACAAGGATCGAGGTCAAAATGACATTTGAAGAGCTTGACACGGAGCTTTCAAGCGGCTTCGCGCCGTTTATGATAAGCCTCTCGGAGGGCGAAGACAACGAGCTTTCCGTAACGATCTCGCCGTCCGAGGTCGGCGAGCGGCGCGACTTCTCCGAAAAAGACGAGCCTAACCCCGCGATACGGGAGCTTTTAAGCAGCTCGCGCCCGATACTCCCGAACGAGAACAAAGCCTTTACAATAACGTTTGAGGGCTATATTCTCTATCAGGTCGGGAATGAGAGCTACTGCTCCGGAGACCCGCGCGACAAGTTCACGGGGAAATTCCTGCGGGTCTACGAAAGCTCCGCGCTGCTGGAGCGCATCGGCGAGCTCTCCGATGCGCAAATATTAAAGGACGGCACGTTTTACCCCGGAAAATGGGCGCATTACGAGATAGTTACGCAAAATCACATAATAAGCGTAATTTCACTAAACGAGCCGAAGGTGAGCATTATCGCGGAAAAATAACCTTTTCTTGCGCTTGTTTCCCCGCCGGAGGCAGGGGAAACAAGCCATTAAAGTCGTATTTCCCCAAAACCCCTTGACTAACGCCGTAATATGTGTTATAATGATAATGGTGTAAAATTGCTTAGAGGCACATTCTTACCTCTTAGCTCTAACCTCTAAAAGGGGTGATCTAAATGGATGAGCGGAACGATATAAACAAATACCGTGAGGATAAGCTTCGCCGAAAGGCACTGATAAAGCTTATCGTGTTTGTTGTCGCGGCGGCGACGCTTATCGTTATTGTTTTTAACTGGCGGAGCATTCTCGCGCCGCTTAAAAATATCGGACTGAGATCAAGCGGGGGCGGCTTTCCCGTGGATCTTTCGCGCAGCGCGAAGTATGAAATAGGCAAGCTCGGCGAGAATTTTTATTTGCTTACGGACACGTATCTTTATACGTACAATGAAGACGGCGCGGAGCTTTCGAGCAAGCAGCACGGGCTTCAGAAGCCGATGTGCTCCTCCAACGACAAGCGCGCTCTGGTCTACGACAGAAGCGGCAAGGACGTTAAGGAATACTCGAAAAGCGCGGAGGTTTTCTCCAAGTCGTTTGAGGACAGCATAGTCTTTGCGGAAATGGGCACGGACGAGCGCTGCGCGGTAGTTACGACCGCCTCGCGCTACTCAAATTACCTGTATGTTCTCAATCTCGAGGGCAGACAGATCTTCCGCTGGGCATCTCCCGACGAGATGATAATGCAGGTGTGCTTCGACGACGGCGACAAGAGCATTTACGTTTCGGTCGTCGGTGAGAAAAACGGCGCGCTGAACAGCAGCGTTCTCCGGTTTGAGATAAGCGAAAAGACTCAAAGCGAGACATGGCGCACGCCTATCGGCGGAAGCGTTTCGTATTCGCTCCAGAAATGCGCCGACGGCGTTTACGCCGTAACGTCCGAGGGGGCGTTCCTCATCAACGACAAGACGGGCGATTTGATCGCATCGAACGAGTACTCGAAGGAGATCGTCGGCATCGCGAGGTCAAGCGGGCTTCACGTGACGCTTTTCCGCGACCCCGTGTCAAACGGCGTTGTAGCTACGGCTTACAGCGAAACGCTTGAGCCGAGCGCCGCGGCGGCTCTCGAAAACAACGCGGATTTCGACGTTGAGGGCGGCAAATTCTACGCGCTGTGCGGCAACAAGCTGACGATCTACAACGCGGCGCTGGAGGAAATTACAAGCTTCGATCTGGACGACGAGTATTCTGATATAATTATAATAGGCAAGTATGCTTATCTACTGGGGTATAATAAGGTACAGAGGCAGAATTTGAAGGACTGAGAGGAAATCTATGGGAGAAAAATTTGCAATCGCATTTGATATAGCGGTCATCGCGATAATCGCGGTGTTCGCGTTTGTGGGAATGAAGCGGGGCTTCGCTAAGGTGGCGCTGGGGCTTGTGTCGGCGGTGGCTGCGTTCGCGGCGGCGCTGTTTTTGAGCGGTCCTATCGCGACGGCGGTTTACACGGGCTTTATCGAAAAGCCGATCTCAGAGAAATTCGACGACGCCTCGGGACAGCTTCTCGGAAGCTTCACGCTTGGGAATATTCCGAATATTGACTTCTCAAAGGTCAAGATAAACGGCGAGTACGCGGACGATATCGAGCCGAACTACGCGGGCACGCGCAAAGCGGTCGTGGATCTTACAAAGATGGATCTGTCCGAAACAGGGCTCACTAAAGACGACTTGAAGGAAATAGGGATAAACGACGACGCAAATCTCAGAAGCCTCAGCGGCAAAACCGCCGAGTTTACGATGGACGACATCGAAAAGCACGGGCTCGGGAAGCTCGCGGCGGCGCAGTACATAGCGACGCAGGTTGTAAAGCTCCCGGCGTTTTCCGCGCTGGACGGCGTGACCGACAGCGTCCGGAAATACCTCCCGAGCATCTCGGGCAGCGCGGCTTCGGACTCGACAGGCACAACCGCCGCCCGGAGCATCGTTCTGGGAATGATAAACACGCGCTCCAACCTGAAAACCGCCGTTATCGACGGCATGATAAAGCCCGAATGTATGCTTGTTATCCGCACGATAGCCTTCGCCGCGGTTTTCCTGCTCGCAAGCGTGGCGTTAAAGATCATCTGCTCCGTCACGGGGCTTGTCACGAAGGTCCCCGTGCTGAACAAGGTAAACGCGTTTCTGGGGCTGATTTTGGGGCTTATCGAGGGACTTATCACGGTGTTTGTCGTGTGTATGGCGACAAGGCTTATCGTGTCGCTTTCCAGCGCGAACTCGATACTCTTCAACCAAACCGCGATAGACTCTACGTTTGTGTTTAAGATTTTCTATAATTTTGATTTCTTGAATTTTCTGAAATAAAGAGTTTTGGCGGGATTTCTCCGCCGCAGGCGGGGAAATCCCAAAAAAACATTTGGGCTTCCCAAAAATCAACGAAAAATGCCAAAACCACTAACCCTGAAAGGTGTGATAAACTATATGATGATGTGTTCACGATGCAATTCCCGCCCCGCGGTGATGTTCATTTCCACAATGAGCGGAAACGAGCGCAAGAGCGAGGGGCTTTGCATAAAATGCGCGAAGGAGCTCGGGCTGCCGCAGGTCAACGAATATCTGAAGCAGATGGGGATCTCGGAGGACGACTTCGACACCGCCGTCGAGTCGCTGTTCGGCGAGGACGGAATTATCGGCGAGGATATGCTTAATCAGTTCGGCATCGGCGGCGACCCCCGCAAGGACGATGTCCCCGACGACGATGACACCCCCGACAACCCCGACAACTCCAAGGACGACGATCTCTTCGAGCGCGGAGGCGCGGGCACTATGCCGAATTTCCTGAAAAATCTGTTCGGTTCTCCCGATAAAAAGGAAAACGACGAGAAGAAAACCCGCAAGAAGCCCGAAAAGCCCGACAAGCGCCGCAAGTGCCTCGAAACGTTCTGCACGAATTTGACGCGCCGCGCCAAGGAGGGCAAGATAGACACCGTTGTCGGGCGCGAGAAGGAGATCTATCGCGTTTTGCAGATACTCTCACGCCGCACGAAGAACAACCCCTGCCTTATCGGCGAGCCTGGCGTCGGAAAAACCGCGATAGCAGAGGGCATCGCGCTGAAGCTCGCCTCCGGCGACGTGCCGTTCAGGCTGCAGGGCAAGGAGCTGTATCTGCTCGACCTCACGGCTCTTGTCGCGGGGACGCAGTTCCGCGGGCAGTTTGAAAGCCGCGTCAAGAACCTCATAGATGAAGTCAAGAACGCCGGGAACGTTATGCTGTTCGTCGACGAGCTGCACAATCTCGTAGGCACGGGCGGCGACAGCGAGGGCTCGATGAACGCCGCGAATATCTTCAAGCCCGCTCTCTCCAGAGGGGAATTGCAGGTCATCGGCGCGACGACATTCGCGGAATACCGCAAGCATATCGAAAAGGACAGCGCGCTGGAGCGCCGCTTCCAGCCTGTAACGGTAAACGAGCCGTCTATCGACGAGACCGTCACCGTGCTCGCGGGGATAAAGCAGTATTACGAGGAGCACCACAAGGTTCACGTAACCGATGAGATATCGAAAATGTGCGCGGTTCTGTCCGAGCGCTACATCAACGACCGCTTCCTCCCCGACAAGGCGATAGACCTGCTCGACGAGGCGTGCGCGTGCGCTTCTCTCGAAAATGACAGCATTACCGAATACGAGAAGCTCAAAGCCGAGATCGCCGAGATGAAAAAGGAGCAAAGCGAGCTCGCCGAGGCAGCCGAAAAAGACTACGCGCGTATGGCGGAGCTGAAAACCAAGCTCGCGCAGAACGAGGAAAAGCTCGAGCCGCTTCGCGAGAAGGCGGAGAACGTTTACGTCTCTATGGACGATCTCTCCAAGGTCATCGAGCTCTGGACGGGAATTCCCGCGAATAAGATCAAGGAGACCGAGTTCAAGAGAATGTCCTCGCTCGAGGACGTCCTGAAATCGCGCGTTATTGGGCAGGACGAGGCTTGCTCGCTTGTCGCAAAGGCGATAAAGCGCAGCAGAGTGCAGCTCTCCGAAAAGCGCCGCCCCGCGTCGTTTATCTTCGTTGGACCCACCGGCGTGGGCAAAACCGAGCTTGTAAAGGTCCTTGCCGAGGAGATGTTCGACACGGTTGACCCGCTTATCCGGCTCGATATGTCGGAGTATATGGAAAAGCACAGCGTATCGAAGATAATCGGCTCGCCGCCGGGATACGTCGGATACGACGAGGCGGGACAGCTTACGGAGCGCGTCCGCAGAAAGCCGTATTCAGTCATTCTTTTCGACGAGATAGAAAAGGCGCACCCGGACGTTATGAATATTCTGCTGCAAATCCTCGACGAGGGCAAGATCACCGATTCTCACGGGAGAAATGTCAGCTTTGAGAACACTATCATCGCGATGACCTCAAACGCGGGCTCCAGCAACGGAATGAACGGTCTGGGCTTCGCGAAGACCGAAAGCGAAATCTCAAAGGAGCGCGCTATGAAGGGCTTGCGAGACTTCCTGCGCCCGGAGTTCCTCGCGCGAGTCGACGAGGTAGTGGCGTTCAAGCCGCTTTCCATAGAGGATTACGCCGCGATTGCGAAGCTAAACCTCGAGGAGCTGCGCACGCCGCTCTCCGAAAAGGATCTGGCGCTGAATATCACCGAGGACGTTTACAAGGCAGTCGCGAAAAAGGCGTTTGGCGGGAAATTCGGCGGGCGCGATATCCGCAAGGTTATCCGCGAGGAAATTGAGGATAAGATCGCCGAGCTGCTGATAGAAAACGGCGAGAAAACGCTTTCGTCTGTGGAGATCATGGCAAACGGCGACAATATTGAGGTAACGGTAAAGTGAGCGTGGTTCTGATAACGGGCGGCACGGGCGCGATAGGCGCGGCGATAGCGGAGGAATTCGCGAAAACGGACGACGTGATAATCACGTACAGCTCCGCCGAGGAACGCGCGAGGGAGCTTAAGATCTCGCTTCACTGCGAGGCAGTGCATATGGACTGCTCCGACGCCGATTCCGTCGAGGCTGCCGCCGAGGGAATTCTGCGGGAATTTTCGCGTGTGGATATTCTTGTGAACAACGCGGGAATATCACTTATCAAGCCGTTTCTCGACACGACCGCCGAGGATTGGCGGCGCTTGATGAGCGTGGATCTCGACGGCGTTTTCAACGTGACAAAAGCCGTAGCGCCGTCAATGGTGAGCCGCAAGAGCGGCGCGATTGTGAACATCTCCTCAGTCTGGGGAGTGAGCGGCGCTTCGTGCGAGGTCGCGTATTCCGCGGCAAAGGCGGGCGTTATCGGCTTTACAAGGGCGCTCGCGAAGGAATTAGCGCCGTCGGGGATAACAGTGAACGCGATCGCTCCGGGCGTTATCGAAAGCCCGATGAACAGCACGCACCTCACCGAAAATGAGCTCGCTGCGCTCGCCGAGGAGACTCCGATCGGTCGGCTCGGGAAGCCGTGCGAGGTTGCGAGGGCGGTCAGAGCGCTCGCGGAAAATAAATTCATCACGGGGCAGGTTCTCGGTGTTGACGGCGGATTTTGTTAGCCATTTTTATGCATTCCGCTGAAAACCCGCCTTGAACTTCGTCATCCGCGAATTCAAAAAGCAAAAATTTTTTCCCGTTTCTCCCGTCGTAGGCGGGAGAAACAAAAAAGAAACTTTCGTTTTGTGCAATTTGCAATAAAAATCTTGTTAAACTTCGTCACCAAATTTTCAAAAAACGGTTGAATTTTTCGCCAAAATATAGTATAATAATTTTGATTTTGGAAATAATTCTCGATTTTCGAGTAAATAAAGGAGATAGGTCGATGAACATAGCGTTAAAGATGCTGCTTGAGGGCGGCGAGGGCGCGATAAATCGCATTCAGAAGCAGCCCGACGCCGCTTCGCAGCTTGCCGATCCGGATTACTGGGGCTCGGTCGGAATACTCACGTTGACGGGAATTCTCGTGGTTTTCCTTATTTTGGCAATTCTGATTTTCGTTTTCTGGCTTATGGGAACGATCTTCAAGGCAGTCGACAAGTCCAAAGCCGAGAAGAAGGCGCTTGAGGAGGCGGCAAAGGTCGAAGCTCCCGCGCCCGCTCCTGCACCCGTTGTTGAGGCGGCTGCGGAGGTCGACGACGACGAGGAGCTTGTCGCCGTGATAAGCGCGGCGATCGCGGCGTATGAGGGCGACGGCGGCTTTACGATCACAAGCATACGCCGCCGCGAGACAAGCGCCGGAAGCTCGCGCTCCGCGTGGAGCCTTGCGGGACTTAACGGCAATATGCGCCAATTCTGACAGGAGGAAAACCCGAATATGGAAATATTTAAGAGTACTTTTACGGGACTTATCGAAGAGTCGGGCTTTATGGGGCTTGGGGTAAGAAATATCATAATGATCCTGCTGTCGTTTGTCCTGTTTTATCTTGCTATCAAAAAGCAGTACGAGCCGCTGCTTATGCTGCCTATCGCGTTCGGTATGCTGCTTACTAACCTGCCGAACACGGGATTGTATCACCCGGAGCTGTGGGATCCCGCGACAAATCCGTACTTCGCGCCGACCTACAACGCCGAGGATCTGAACAACATCTTCGTGACGTTTGCAAAGGAAACCTCGTTGGATTACGGGCGGGTGCTGCACGACGGGGGGCTTCTGGATATGCTGTATCTCGGCGTTAAATTACAGATCTATCCGCCGCTTATATTCCTCGGCATCGGCTCTATGACGGACTTCGGTCCGCTTATCGCAAACCCGAAGAGCTTCCTTTTGGGCGCTGCGGCGCAGGGCGGTATCTTCTTCACGTTCCTCGGCGCTTGCATGCTGAACTTCTTCGACCTTTCGGGGATAGGCTTCAGCGGCTTTACGCTTAAGGAAGCGGCTTCAATAGCGATTATCGGCGGCGCGGACGGCCCTACGGCGATCTACCTCACGTCAAAGCTCGCGCCTCAGCTCCTCGGCTCAATAGCTGTCGCGGCGTATTCGTATATGGCGCTGGTGCCTGTAATTCAGCCACCTATTATGAGGCTCTTGACTACTGAAAAAGAGCGCTCCGTCAAAATGGGGCAGCTCCGCGAGGTATCGAAGATCGAGAAGGTCGTATTCCCGATCGCCGTTACCGTTATTGTTTCGCTTATCGTTCCGAGCGCGGCTCCGCTTGTCGGCGTTCTGATGTTCGGTAATCTTATGAAGGAAAGCGGCGTGTGCGACAGACTTGTCAAGACCGCGCAGAACGAGCTGATGAACATCATCACGATATTCCTCGGCATCACGGTCGGCGCGACTGCCGTCGCGGACAACTTCCTCAGCTGGAAGACGATCGTTATAAAAGTGGGGGGACTTATCGAGGTGTGGGTCGGGACGGCG
>JAIDPG010000093.1 GCA_029062865.1 Oscillospiraceae bacterium | reverse complement strand
GAGCGGGTCAACGCCGCGCGTTTTTACGGTTTTGCGAAGCAAAATCGCGGACGAAGTCCGCGAAGTAAAAACGCGCCCTCGCAAAGAGCTGAAGACGAGCCCGAAGGGCGAAGCCTGAAGCCTTTGCGGTCTGCAAAAAATCCCTCGGCAAAGCCGAGGGATTTTTGCTGACCGGTGTGACATCGTGACTAAAAAGATTTGAAACAAAATCACCTGTTGGAGCGGGTCATCGCCGCGCGTTTTTACGGTTTTGCGAAGCAAAATCGCGCCCTCGCAAAGAGCTGAAGACGAGCCCGAAGGGCGAAGCCTGAAGCCTTTGCGGTCTGCAAAAAATCCCTCGGCAAAGCCGAGGGATTTTTGCTGACCGGTGGTTGGGATAGTTGGATTCGAACCAACGGAATGACAGAGTCAAAGTCTGTTGCCTTACCACTTGGCTATATCCCAATAGTTGTTAGTTTAATAGTTGCCGGTAGTTAGTTCCTTGAGCGGGTAACCGACTACCGGCAACTAAAATACTATTAAACTAAACGGGCATAGGAGTGAGCCTATGCCCGAAAAAAAGTGGGGTGGGAAATGGGATTCGAACCCATGATCTCTGGGACCACAATCCAGCGCTTTAACCAGCTAAGCTATACCCACCATACAATGCACGCCGCCGGGAATTAACAACTAATAACTATTCCCTAGCAACTTTTTGGCACGCCATAAAGGATTCGAACCTTTGACCTACCGCTTAGAAGGCGGTTGCTCTATCCAGCTGAGCTAATGGCGCATAAAAACCGCTGTTCAGCGGAACAGTCAACACCGCGTCAACAACGCAAGCCGCCCAAGGGCGGTGAAGTTAGTACCCGCGTTGTTTTTGCGGTCTCGCACCCTGCAATGAGCTGAACGCGTGCCGCTAAACGGTGCGCGTGAAGCCATTGCGGTAAGTCTCAAATCGCACTCGCGCAGCGAGGGCGATTTGCATTTTCCGGGCGAGATCGCGGACGAAGTCCGCGAAGCAAAAACAATGCTGGCAATGAGCGCTCGTCAAGCCGCGAAACGGCGCAGGCGAGTGCCATTGCGGTATGCGAAAATTACACTCGCGAAGCGAGGGGAATTTTCGCTTACTGGAGCGGGTGATGGGAATCGAACCCACGCGACCAGCTTGGAAGGCTGGGATTCTACCATTGAACTACACCCGCAATTGGCACTCATATATTATACCATGTTTTCCCACGCTTGTCAAGGGGTTTTTGAAATTTTTTTGCAATTCGGCAAAAGGCGCTCCCGAACAGCTTCGGGAGCAGCTTATAAAAAACGACGCGCGGAAGCTTTCCGTATTCCGTTTTGCGCCGCGTTTGGCAATTCAGCGGCCGAACTTGCTTTCATCGAGGATCTTTGTTACCCGCGCGGGATTTCCGACGACGACCGCGTAATCGGGCACGTCGCGTGTTACGACTGCCGCCGCGCCAACTACGGCGAATTTCCCGACCGTGACGCCGGGCAGAATCGTCGCGCCCGCGCCTATCCACGCGCCGCGCTTTATCAGAATGGGCTTGCACGTGAGGATCTGCCGCTCGTAGAAATCGTGGTTGTTTGAGATAAGCGAGGCGTTCGCCGCGATCTGCACGTCGTCCTCTATCGTAATTCCGCCGCGCGACATCATCAAGCAGTTTCCGTTAATGTACACGTTTTTCCCGATAGTCACCTTGTCGAAGCAAACTCCCTGAAGCGGCGCGGAAACATAGCTCCCCTCGCCAAGGCGCTCCCCGAACAGCTCACGCAAAACCGCCGCGTATTCCTCCGTCATCGGCATTGTGTGATTCAGCTTGAACACAAGCTGCGCCTGCCGATTGGTTTTCTCGATCTCCTGCGGCGTGCGCTTCGTGATATCGTAACGTTCTTCAGTCATACTTTCACGCTCCTTTTGTAATTGTTATTTTAGCACAATCGCGCGCAAAAGTCAAGCTCGCGCTGTTAGAGGTTAAAGCGTCAATCCGAAGCAAAATGCCGCAATCGGTTTATAATTGAATATTTGGGAACGGTTCAAGACTGCGCTTTAAAATCCCGTGAATATGCGCGATCGCTATGCCGTAATTCACCATCGGAACTCCCGCGTTTTTAGCGATCTCGGCGCGGCGGCGCATTTCCTTTTCGTTGAGCATACACCCGCCGCAATGCACGACGAGCTTGAATTCCGACAGATCCTCCGGGAATTCCCCGCCCGACGTGAACGAAAACTCCGGCTTCACGCCGCCCGCTTTTGGTCGCAAGCATCCTGCTTGCGACTTTGTTGCGGGCTTTGCGACATCCGTGTCGCCCGTGAATTCCTCGATCCATTTCGGGAGCTTCACCGTGCCGATGTCGCCGCATTGGCGGTGGTGAGTGCAGCCCTCGGAGATAAGCACGCGGTCGCCGTCCTTCAGCGTTTCGAGCGCCCTCGCGCCGTTTACAAGCTCGGCGAGCTCGCCCTTGTACCGCGCGAAAAGTATCGAGAACGACGTGAGGAAAATGTCCGCGGGAACGTCCTTGCTGACGCGCCCGAACGCCTGAGAGTCCGTGATAACAAGCCGCGGCTTCTTCGCGAGCGAGCTCAGAACGCCCGACAGCTCCTCGGGTTGGCAGCCGACAAACGAGCAGTGCGCGTCCAGAAGCTCGCGCATCGTCTGCTGCTGCGGGAGGATAAGCCGCCCCTTCGGCGCTGCTTCGTCGACGGGAATTACGAGCACGACAATGTCACCCTCGCTCAGCAGATCGGAAACGATATGCTTCTCGTTCTTGAGCCGCTCCGCGAAGCTGCCAAGCCGCTCCTTAAGCGCGTTCACGCCCTCCTTCGTCACGGCGCTTACGTAAACGGAATTCTCGTCAAGCGGCGGTTTTTCCGTTAGCAGATCCGCTTTGTTGAACGCGATGACAAACGGTATTTTCCGCTCCTCAAACAGCTTTACAAGCTCGTTGTCCTCGGTTGAAAGCCCCCTTGCCGCGTCCACTGTAAGCACCGCGAGGTCTGTTTTCGCGAGAATTTCCCGCGCCTTTTTCACGCGGAGAGCGCCAAGCTTGCCGTCGTCATCAAAGCCCGGCGTGTCGATGATCACTACCGCGCCGAGCGGGAGGAGCTCCATTGCCTTGCGGACGGGGTCTGTCGTCGTGCCCTTTATCTCCGAAACCACCGAAAGCTCCTGCCCCGTGACAGCGTTCACCAGACTTGATTTTCCCGCGTTGCGAAGCCCGAAAAACCCGATATGAACGCGCTCCGCGGAAACCGTATCATTAAGTCCCATAACATTTCCTTTCTTATATTTCCACCGACGGGGAAAATGTATTTTTATTCTCCCCCGTCTCCGGCGGGGGAGAATATTGATTATATTATCCCGCCGACGACGGCATTATCAAAACCTGAAGTCGCGCCGATTTGAGCTCTTTATCGCGGCGATGTTTTCTCTTGCTATCTCGCGGACTTTCTCCTTGGGAATACGCTCAAGCTCCTTTTCCACCATTTCATAGCCGACGCGCTTTGTGTCCTTCGAGGCGTAGTCCTCAAGATACTCCGATAGCGTCATAAGGGCGTTCGGGTGGCAGCAGTTGAGTATCTGCCCGTTTTTGCACAGGCTCATAAAGCGGTCGCCGGTGCGTCCCTCGCGGTAGCACGCCGTGCAGAACGACGGAATGTGCCCGCTCTCCATAAGCCACTTGACCACCTCGTCGAGCGTTCGGCTGTCCGAAACGTCAAACTGCTCTGTGTCGTGCGGGCGCTCCTTTTCGGTGTAGCCGCCGACCGACGTGCGCGAGCCGCCGCTTACCTGCGAAATGCCGAGCCGCAGCAGCTTCGAGCGGACTTCCTCGCTTTCACGCGTCGAGATTATCATTCCCGTGTACGGCACGGCAAGGCGAATACACGCGGCGATCTTCGCGAAGGTCTCGTCGTCGATGCCGTTGTCGAACTCGTCCGGGTCGATGTCGTCGGCGTGCTTGACGCGCGGCACGCTTATTGTGTGAGGTCCGACGCCGTGCACTGCCTCCAGATGCTCCGCGTGCATAATGAGTCCCGCGAGCTCGTACTTGTACATCTCCAGCCCGAACAAAACTCCGAGCCCCACGTCGTCGATGCCGCCCTCCATCGCTCTGTCCATAGCCTCGGTGTGGTAGGCGTAGTCGTGCTTCGGACCCGTCGGGTGGAGCTTCTCGTAGCTTTCTTTATGATAAGTTTCCTGGAAGAGAATATACGTGCCGATGCCCGCGTCCTTCAGCTTGCGGTAATTCTCAACGGTCGTCGCGGCGATATTTACGTTCACGCGCCGAATGTCGCCGTTTTTGTGATGAACGCCATAGATCGTCTTTATACAATCAAGAATGTACTCGATAGGATTGTTCACGGGATCCTCGCCCGCCTCGATAGCGAGCCGCTTGTGCCCCATATCCTGCAGCGCGATGACCTCCGCCTTTACCTCCTCCTGCGTGAGCTTTCTGCGCGGAATATGCTTGTTTTTCGCGTGATATGGGCAATAAAGGCAGCCGTTTACGCAATAATTCGACAGGTAAAGCGGCGCGAAGATCACGATACGGTTTCCGTAAAACGCGAGCTTTATCTCCTCGGCTATCTTGTACATTTTCTCGATCAACGCGGGGTCTTCGCAAGCGAGCAGCACGGAAGCCTCGCGGTGAGAAAGCCCCGCGCAGACGCAGCCCGTCGCGGTCTTTTGCGGGCGAGCCTTTTCGAGGATCTGCTCGATAAGCTCCACATTATTTTTGTTTTCCTCGGCGTAAGCGAGGGTCGCGCGGATCTCCTCATCGTTGATGAATTCCTCCGCCTTTAATGATTTGGGATCGTAAGTACTCATAAAAAACTCCTTATTTTAATTTAAATTTCAAAATTCCGTCAGCGGTATCGCTCTCCGCTGCGCTTCGCTCCGCTCCGAGCGACACCGCTGACGGAACCGGTCATAATTTTGCTTCGCAAAATTATGACACTTTTTGAAATTTATGCGGTCTGGGTATGTTGACTTTGGTCGATTTATGCGGTTTGGGTATGCTGCTTTTGGTTGATTTATGCGCCGCCATTGCGTTGCTTTAGTCGATACGCGATTTAATTGTGCCGCCGATTTGTTTTTCTTGTCGGTTTTTCCCCGCCTGCGGCGAGGGAAAACGAATATCGCCGATATCGGTGACAATTTCGTAGCCTATCGATTTCATCCGCGCTTCAAGGCAGCCGCGGCACTGCGCGGATTCCTCTCCCGTGCATACCTTATTGTCGTAGAGCTCGTACTTTTTCCTTACCGAAACGGGTGACAAATTCGGCATTACGACGTTCGCGCCCGCGAGTATCCCGAGCTCCCGTCCGTTGTCCGCGATCGTCCCGAGAGCCGTCGTCGCGGGGAGCAGGATCGGCGGATAGATCAGCCGGATAATCGAGAGCAGAAAGCACGTCAGCTCTAGAGTGCCGGGCGGCTCGCCGCGGAACGGCGTGTCGCGGTGAGGGATAAACGGTCCAATGCCGCACATATCTGGCTTGAACCGCTCGATGAATTTCAGGTCCTCGGCGAGCTCCCGCGCGGTCTGAAACGGCGAGCCTACCATAAACCCGCAGCCCACGCGATAGCCGAGAGAGCGCAGCTCTTCGAGACATTTCATTCGGTTTTCAAACGACATTTCCGGCGGGTGGAGCCGCTCGTAATGCGCCTTGCTCGCGGTCTCGTGGCGCAGAAGATACCTGTCCGCGCCCGCTTCTCGAAGCGCTTTATAGCTCTCGAAGCTCCGCTCCCCGAGCGAGAGCGTGACGGCGCAGTCGGGGTGCGCGGCTTTGATTTTCCGAATTATCCCGCACATCACCTCGTCCGAGAAAAACGCGTCCTCGCCGCCCTGCAGAACAAACGTCCGAAAGCCAAGCGAATAGCCCTCGTCGGCACAGGAAAGTATCTCCTCCTCCGAGAGCCGATACCGCTCGCAAGCCGCGTTGCTTCGCCGAATTCCGCAGTAAAGGCAGTCGTTTTTGCAGTAGTTTCCTATCTCGATAAGCCCGCGCGTGAACACGGAATTTCCGTAGATCTCACGGCGAGCTTTTACGGCATATTCCGCGAGTAATTCCGCCGATTCGGGCGTGCGTTTTTCGATAAGTTCCCGATACTCGAAAAGCTCCAGCGAATGGGACTTCGCAAGCTTTTCTATCAGCGAAATAACACTGTTATCCATTGTTCTTCACGCCCGAAAACGCGGTCTTGACGGTGATCCCCGAAAGTCCGCCGATCTTCCCCGCGAGCGACGAGATCGTGTCCTGCGGCGCGTCGATAGCGATACTGATGATGTGGATCTTCCGCGCTCTGTACGGGATCCCCATTCGCCCGATGATAAACTCCCCGTATTCGTGAAGCACGTCGTTAAGCTTCTGCACCGTTTCGGGGTTTTCGACGATAATGCTCATAACAGCCACTCTTGTTTCCATAATAAACCTCCAAATAACAAAAAGCCGCACCTGTAAAGGCACGGCACAATAAGCCCCCGCAAGCGGAAGCCGAGTTATTCCTGTTTACCGTGCCTTGTCCTCAGACCGAAGTCTTGCTTTCAGGCTCGGTTTTATTATAGCACGCCGAATTCGATTTGTCAAGTGGTTTTTTGAATTTGGCTTGGCAAGTTTTTGATAATGTGATACGATATAAATGTAAACACGCTCTAATTCTTAATGTCCGCGAAGGCTATGTACACGCCGTTGCTGTCCTCAAAGCCGGAAAGGTCGGAGCACAAATGCGGCACATACAGATAAAGATATTTGTCGTCCATATAGTACCAATGGTTTTCGTCGCAGTCGTAGCCGGTGTAGCCAAACGACACATAAAGCCGCTTTCCGAGCCACTTTTCGGAGGTTACGGTCGGGGTAATTCTTAGGGCTATCGTGCTGTCGGTAATTCCGTAACGTTCCCTGTCAAGGCGGAGAATAAAATCGTGGAGCCTTGCGTTTACGCCGCAGTAAATTCCGTTTTCCCTAATCGTGAGTATGTTTTCCTCGGCGCGGTTGTCGTATTTGTAAATCCCGCGATACGCCGTTGTATTATCGGAAAAATCCGCGTTTGAAAAGAAGAAAGCGTTTTCGGAAGTGATGTGCAATGTGATGTCGTTATCGGAAATCGCGGTGAATTCGTCAATCTCGTAAAAAGACGGTTGTTCAACAGTTATTCTGTTGTCGTCAAGAGTTGCGGCGCAGATTAGCTCCAGATAATCGTCATATCTTTTCGGAGGAAACCGCAAACCGTATTTGTTGCCGTCCTCAAACGGCATATCGGGCAAGTCGAGCACGGGGTCGTGAACATACGCATAAACACGGACATTTCCGAGAGCTGCTCCGTCGATTTTTTCAAGCAATTCGTAAAGCATCTTAGGCGTTTCATCGCGCTTTTCGGTAAAGCCCTCGCCTTCAAGCGTGACGACAAGTTTGGGTTTTGTCCTGCCGAGAAAAGCCGTTATATCGCCGTCAAAATAAGCGCTATTGAAATCGTTGTATGTTAAATTCGCAACCGTTATTCCGAAATCAAATCCCGCGGTGCAATCCTTAATTTCGGAGTAGATTTCGTCCACTTCAAGATACTTTTCGGTAAATGCGGCAACAATCTCGTCATACTGGCGATTGTCGGAAATCTTATCATCGGCGACAAGCACGTCAAAGCCATTGTAATGCACAACCGCGCCGCGAAGTGTGCCTCTTGAAAACATAAAGCCGCCCGAATACACGGGGCTTGCCGAGGAAACGGACGGGCTGTCGCCGTATTTTTCCTTCAGATAAGCAGCGGCTTTCTTTTTGGCTGAAGATGTTTCGATAAACTCCGCGGGCTGATTATTCGCGGAGCAGTATGAAGCGACCAAAAGCGCGATAATTGCCAGCCCAATCGCCGAAAAAACGATGATGAGAATTTTTTTCTTTTTAGTCATAAGCGCGCTCCTTTCGCGGTTTTTCTTAATTATAGCACGTATTTCCGTGGTTGTCAATAGACAATTGACAAACCCGCAAAAACGTGGTATAATAAATCTGTAAAAAAGCAAGCCTTAAAGGCGAAAGGATTTTGTGTTATGAAAAGAATTTTTGCGGCATTGCTGTGCGCGCTCGCCGCGTTTTCGCTTACGGCGTGCGGCACGGAGAACAGCTCCTCCGCGCCCGAAAGCGCCGCCTCCTCAAATGGCGCGGTTTCGTCAAGCAGCGCGGTTTCGTCTGTTGAAAATATATTCTCCGAAGTGAGCGCCGCCGACGAAAAAACGGAGCTTAAATCGCTTGTCCTTCTCGGAGACAGCATCGCGACGGGCTGTATGCTGCCGGATTACGAGCCGGGGAATAATTATTCCGCGCCGCTGTCGTTCGGGAATATGCTCGGCGCGGAGTTTGAAAGCTACAAGAATTTTGCCGTGGACGGCAGGACGACGGAGGAGCTTCTGAGCTCGCTTGAAGCCGATGACGCAGAGCTTTCCGAGGCGCTTTCGTCCGCGGACGTTATCGTGATCTCGATCGGCGGAAACGACTTTCTTCAGCCGATGATCACGGCGATCCGCAACGACGAAACGCTCGATTATTTGTTTGAGGAAAGCGGCGGCGAATTGTCCGACGAGGATTTTCGGAAAGCGCTTGACGCGTCTCTGGAAGCCGCGAAAGCCGTCGACGTGTCGATAACCTTTGACAACATCGGCAAGTGCGCCGCGAAAATCACGGAAATAAATCCCACAACGAAGATCATTCTGATGACGGTTTACGATCCGTTTTCGGGCAGCGAGGAGCTGAAAGCCGCGTCCGACGTCGCGCGCGAAAAACTGACGGTTCTGAACTTCGGGCTGAGCTCGCTCGGCGGAGGGAACATCGGCGTTATCGACGTTTACGCCGAGTTTGACGGCGCGGCGGAGAAGCTCACGAACATCGGTTCGATGGACATTCACCCGAATTCCGACGGGCACTACAGGATTTACAGACTGCTGAAAAAGCAGCTCGGGATCTAAGGCAGCACCGCCTTAGCGATAATCAAAAATGATAAGATATATAACGGGGCTTTTCTGCGAAGAGCCCCGAACAGGCTGTCGATAAACCCTCGCACCGTGCCGCCGCTTCGCGGCGGCACTTACTTCGTCAAAGCCCGAGCGGCAGGCACAAAGCCTTGCTGCTCGGGCTTTTCCTCGTCTGCGAGGGTTTCCCGCCAGCCTGAAATGTATCAGTTTTGATACATTTGCGCCTTGACAAGCAAAATCTATTGTGATATAATGGAAATAATATCAGCCCAAAAGCGAGGAGGAAATTGCGGTATGAGGATTTTTGTAACGGGCGACAACCACATCGGAATGAGGTACGGCGGTCACGACAAATCCGAAAGGCTTGTCGCGGAGCGCATGGACGCGCTCTCCCGCTCGGTGACGAGGGCGAACGAGGAGGAGTGCGCGCTTTTCGCGGTGACGGGCGATCTTTTCGAGAACACCAACGTTCCGCAAAAGACCGTAAAATCCGTCGTAAATGCGCTCGGGGACTTTCGGGGGATCGTCGCGATCATTCCGGGAAATCACGATTACTATGACGAGAGCTCCAAGCTGTGGGAGGCGTTTGAGAAATTCTCCGCGGAGAAGGATAATATTTTTTTGCTGAAAAAGTACAAGCCGTATGTATTCGACGAAATAGACACGGTGATCTACCCCGCGTTCTGCGACAAGTGCCACTCGGCGGAGGGCGAAAACAAGCTGGATTGGATAAAAAACGAGGACATCCCGCAAGACGGAAAGCTCCGCATCGGAATGGCGCACGGAACGGTTGAGGGGCTGTCGTATGACAAGGAGGGAAAATACTTCGTTATGACGCGTGGGGAGCTCGGCGAGATCCCCGTGGACGCGTGGCTGACGGGGCACTCGCACGTGCCGTTCCCGAGCGGCCTGGGCACGGAATTCGCGCCGACGGACGAGAGGCTCTTCAACCCCGGAACGCACGCCCGGACAGACGTCGGCAACAACACCGAGGGTGTGTGCTTTATCCTCGAATTCGACGCTCAAAAGCAGCTTCGGGCGAAAAAATTCGTCTCGGGAAAGCTTCGGTTTTACAGGGAAGAAATCACGGTTTCCGCAGGGAATGCGGAGCGCGAGATCTATGAGGCTCTGGAGAAATTCGACGACAATTCCGTTCTGGAGCTGACGTTTTCGGGCGCGGTTTCCGAGGAGGAATACGAAAAGCGCGGCGAGCTCATCGAGAAGGCGTGCGCGCGTTTTGTCGAGGCGAACTGCGATCTCGGCGGCGTGACGCTGCTTATCACGAAGGAACTGATCGAGCGGGAATTCCCGGTTGAAACGTCGTTCGCGCGCGGATTTCTCGTCGACCTGCTGGACGACCCGAAGGAAGCGCAGCTGGCTTACGAGCTGATAAGAACCGTCAGGGAGGGGAAATAATGAAGATAAAAAAGGTCTCGACGAATTACTTCGCGGGAATTTCGGATAAAAGCATTTCGTTCGGCGACGGCATAAACGTAATTTGCGGCAGCAACGAAAGCGGCAAATCGACGCTCGTAAACCTGATCTCCGCGACGCTTTTTCAAAACGCGAAAATCGACAAAAGAAGCGACAAGGAATTCCGTGATGGCGCGTTCCCAAGCTCCAGAACGGACGGAAAACAGTCGAGCTGGAAAATCGACGGCATGT
>JAIDPG010000092.1 GCA_029062865.1 Oscillospiraceae bacterium | reverse complement strand
TGGGCTTATGCTCCCGAACGCAGCGCTCTACCAAGCTGAGCCACGCCTCGATAACAGATAATATTATACCACAAACAAGCGCAAATGTCAAGGGGTTTTTGCAAAAAAGTCCGGGAAATCGGAAAAATAGTTGACAAAAAGGGGCTCTCGTGGTATAATGAGAATACACCACGCCGCTTTCTGCGCCGAGCCGCCGCGGTGACTCGGCAGATCGGGGCGGCAGACTGCGCGCCGAATCGGTCAGCGTATCGTCGGTGTGGCGTGGGAGTGCCGTTCGCGGTGCCCACAAGGTAAAAGGGCGATACGAGCGCGAAAGCCCGTATTGCCACTATTTGGGTTCGAATCCCAACTGCCTCAAAAGCAGAGCTGGATGCAGCGTGAATGAAAATTCACTCCTTAATGAACTGTCAATTCATTGAACAAAAATGCTCCGTTCCGCGCCCTTGGAGCTTGCTCCGAGAGCAATGCCGCGTAAGCCTTGCCGGAGGGAGGATACCGCGCGGGAACGCTTTTCGCCATTCTTCGCCTAATTCAAATCGAATTTCCCGGAGAACCGCCCAAAGCCGCCCCGCGCTCAATCCCGCCGCCGCTCGCGCGGTATAGGAGCGGAGCAGACGAGATCCCCACGGCTGCGCTATTGTATAAGGCAAACCGCATTTGCGCAGTTGTGATTTTATATTTCAGGCAGAATTCACGTCAAAGAAATTCCTTTTTGTGATTTTTCGAGACAAAAAAGTAAAGAAAAAATCAGATTTTTTTCGGGAGCGGAGCAGACGACGCATCGCTCTTAACGCGCTTTTATATTAAAGGACAACACCATGACTCTTTACAACCTGACTCTCATCGACAACGACCTCGGCGAGCAGTTTAATATCGGCTACTTTTCAACACGCGAGATCGCCGATGCGACCGCGCGGGATTATCTGAAAAACGTCCGCGGCTTTTGCGAGTATAATTGCGGCTGTTCGATAACGGAAAAGGAAGCCGTCGGCAGCAAAGCGCCCGTGGACGTGTTTATAGTCTTCGGCTGGAACGGCTATGAGAGCGATATCGTTGAAAGCGATCTGTACGCCACCGAGGCGCTTGCGCGCCGCCGTCTCGCGGAAATGAAGTCGGAGTATGACCGCGAGGAATGGTGCGTCGACCGTTTCAGAGTCGACGCACGCAAATGGCAGGAAGGATTTGTGAGAGTTTAGAGGAAATTGCTATGAACAATCCTTGGAAAAGCATAGAATTATCCGATTATGAAAACCATATGGGTTTGGATAATGTGAGGCAGCTTCAGGCATTGAACGCGATGATGAGAGAACAGTTTTTCTCGTATAGGGTAAAGTCCGTAATGATACTGGGCGTCGCCGGCGGAAACGGTCTGGAGCATATAAAGATCGGAGATTTTGAAAGAGTATACGGCGTTGATATAAATCAAGAATACCTCGCCGAGTGCGAAAGAAGATTTCCCTCGCTTTCGGGAGTGCTGGAAACCATCTGCGCGGATCTGCTCGGTGACAACTTAACGCTGCCGCATTCGGAGCTGCTTATTGCCGATCTTTTGCTCGAGTATATAGGATATGAATGTTTCAAAAAAGTCGTGGAGCTTGTAAACCCAAAATACGTTTCCTGCGTAATTCAGATAAACACGGACAATTCCTTTGTGTCGGATTCCCCGTATCTGCATAAGTTCGACCGCCTTGACGAGGTGCATTGCCAAATAGACCCGAAGGAGCTGAACAAGGTTATGCTTGAGATCGGTTATGCTCAAGAGAGTCAAACGAAAACGGATCTTCCGAACGGCAAGAAACTGATAAAAACTGATTATCGCTTTAATAACCGGAAGGGCTTTATAAACGTGTAATCCTCTCGCTTCTTGCCTCTGAAAATCTTGCCTCCGAAAGGGTTAAGCTATGCAATACTATTCATTTTCAACCGAATTCGGCGCGTCGGACGAGCTTTTCAAGGCGGTGCTGTCTCTTGACAACGCTCATCGTCGGGCGGGCTTCGTTTGCCGAGGAGTACTGCAAAAAATACGGCATTCGTTATACTTGCAAGGAGGACGTATGAACTGCGAAAAATTAAAGTCGTGGGAGAAAACCGAAAAGCTTGAAATGGGGGTTATGCAGGACGCTCCGGGCGAGGTCGCCAAGGCTTTTGAGCAAATGGGCAAAGTAGAATTTACGGCGCGGGCGCTGGGACTTGCGTGCCGCTTTCGCGGGCTCGAAATGGTGAAGGTGCTTGTCGAGCGCGGAGCGTCGTTCTCGTTTGACACGGATAAGATC
>JAIDPG010000091.1 GCA_029062865.1 Oscillospiraceae bacterium | reverse complement strand
GTAGATCTCGGTGTAGGGCTCCTGCGTGAATTGGTTTTCGGGAACGATCATCAGCGCGTCGATAACGCCGTCGCCGATGTTTGTCGAGCCGCGCTGCGTCTTTGAGATAAACATCGGAGTGTTGTACAGCCCGACGACCTTATATTCCTTTCGTTTCAGCGGGAATTCGTCCGCGTTGGTCGGGTCTTGGAGAGTTATAGTCTCGCCGATTATTATGTTTTGCTTTTCGGAGAACGAACCGCAGTTGACAATAGCCTCGTCGTCCGACTGCGGCGCTCTTCCGTCGTAGATTTCGATAGTGTTTATCTCATCGGGAGTCTGCGAGTAAACGCGCGTTATAAACTCGTTGTCTCCGCTGCGCATCAAGAGGTCGGTGTATTTTGAGGCGACGGCTATGTCCACGCCGTCGATTTCTCGAATCGCGGAGAGGTCGTCGTCGGTCAAGCCGAACGTCGAAAGCACGCGCAGGTCAAACAGATCATTCGCGTCGTAATAATCGTCCGCCGAGACTCTCATATCCCCGCCGGTAGCGCGTACGCCGCTGAAAAATCCCACGCCGATTGCGCATATAAGAAGTATCGAAAAGAAGCGGCTTTTCGATTTGGTTATCTCGCGCAGAGTGTTTTTGCCGTAAGCCCTCAAAATCTCACCCCTTTCTTCGGAAGACTCCGTAAAGCAAAATTGTTTTTACCATTCTATCTCCTCAACGGGCGTTGGGTTGTCGTTCAAAAGCATTTTGCTTACCTTGCTGTTTTTTATTTTGATAACTCTGTCCGCCATGGGGGTTATCGCGGTGTTGTGCGTAACAAGAATTACCGTCATTCCGTCCTCGCGGCAGGTGTCCTGAAGCAGCTTTAAGATCATCTTGCCGGTGTTGTAGTCGAGGGCTCCCGTCGGCTCGTCGCAGAGGAGGAGCTTCGGTTTTTTCGAGAGCGCCCTCGCTATGGAGACGCGCTGCTGCTCGCCGCCCGAAAGCTGCGCGGGGAAGTTGTGGAGACGCTCCCCGAGCCCGACCTTCGTCAGAATTTCCTCCGCAGGAATGTAGTCGTCTTTCGTCTGCGCGGCGATCTCGACGTTCTCCTTTGCCGTCAAATTCGGCAGGAGATTGTAGAACTGGAAGATAAATCCGATATCAAAGCGGCGGTAGAGCGTCAGCTGCTTTCGGTTGTAGCCGTCCACGCGGGAGCCGTCGACGGAGATAATTCCCTCGTCGCAGGAATCCATTCCGCCGAGCATATTCAGCACGGTGGTTTTGCCCGAACCCGACGGACCCACGATAACGCAAAGCTCGCCCTTTTCGATCTCGAAGGACATTCCGTCCGCGGCGTTTATCGTCACCTCGCCGACGTGGTAACGCTTGTAAACGTCCTTAAGAGTTACAAAAGCCATAAAACCGCTCTCCTTAAAATTAACATATTCTCCCCTCCGCCGGAGGGGAGAATATATAATTGTAAAATACCCTATTTTAATTCTACAACTTTCAGCGGAAATCTATGTGAATTTTCGTTGAAGAATTTGTGAAAACACGTTACTTATTCGGCACGAGCTTATCTTTGCCGCCCATATACGGGCGCAGAACCTCGGGGATATTAACCGTGCCGTCCGCTTGCAGATTATTCTCAAGGAACGCTATGAGCATACGAGGGGGCGCTACTACCGTGTTGTTCAGCGTGTGTGCGAAGTACTTTTTGCCGTCCTTGTTCTTCACACGGATCTTCAAACGGCGAGCCTGCGCGTCGCCGAGGTTCGAGCACGAGCCGACCTCGAAGTACTTCTTCTGCCGCGGGCTCCAAGCCTCGACGTCAAAGCTCTTGACCTTGAGATCTGCGAGGTCTCCGGAGCAGCACTCCAACGTTCTCACCGGAATATCCATCGAGCGGAACAGGTCTACCGTGTTCTGCCAGAGCTTGTCAAACCACATCGGCGAATCCTCCGGCTTGCAGACTACGATCATCTCCTGCTTCTCGAACTGGTGGATACGATAAACGCCGCGCTCCTCCAGCCCGTGCGCGCCCACTTCCTTTCTGAAGCAGGGGGAGTAGCTCGTAAGTGTGTGCGGGAGGGTCTCCTCGTCGATTATTGTGTCGATATATTTTCCTATCATCGAGTGCTCGGACGTGCCGATAAGATACAAGTCCTCGCCCTCGATCTTATACATCATCTTGTCCATTTCATCGAAGCTCATAACGCCCGTTACGACGTTCGAGCGGATCATAAACGGCGGTATATAATACCTGAAGCCGCGGTCTATCATAAAGTCGCGCGCGTACGAG
>JAIDPG010000090.1 GCA_029062865.1 Oscillospiraceae bacterium | reverse complement strand
TGGACTTGATGGCAAATTCCGTTGCCGGGTCTTGAAAACCAGCTCCCGGGCTTTTTGGCGATCGAGCCGATAAAGCGGTGGTCGTCGGCGTTCTCGAAGCCGCTTTGCAGGGTGTTGTGGTCTATGTACGCCACCGAGCGCTCGGTTTTAACGCGGTCAACGCCCATTGCCTCAAACTGGAGATATGCCATTGTTCCCGTCGCGTCCTGCGTGAGGGTCTGGTCAATGCGAAGCCCGATCTCCGTGCCCTTTGTCATCTCGCCGTCAACGATATGCGCCTTGATTATCTTTTCCGTTAATGTAAGTCCCATTTTTTGGTCTCCTTTACAAAATAATTCTTCATTTTATATTATACTACATCTGTCGCGGTTTGTCAATATGTTGTGCTTTGCGCGACAAAAAAAAACGCGCGTTCCCCCGCCTCTGGCAAGGAGAACGCACGTCATTGTGCGGTTTTTATGTACTAATCCGCGCTCTTGATGATAAGCAGCGTCTGCACAACGGGTACAGCAGCTACAACCACATCGCCGAGGGTCATTTTGCGCCCGAGCAGAGCCGTAACGAGCGCCACCAGCGCGAGAAGCGAGGTGATAGCCGACCAGATGAGCGCTTCCTTTTTTCTGTCGACGAGAGTGTTCAGTCCCGCCAAGCCGTAGCAGATAACCGTAAACGCGATTATCGCGAGGTTGCCGATAAAGCCCATAATACCGCCGTTCGCGATAATTCCGAACAGCGAGTAGCCCATAAAGAACGAGCGCCTCGTCGCGCTGAACGCCATAAACCCGCAAACCACCGCCGCGACCGCCATAATCAAGCACAGCCACGCCGTGACCTTTAATACCTTTTTCATATAACATCACCCCTCCCTTTCGTTTATTAAATCACAAATTACAGCGGCGAAGCCGCAGCGGCGCGTGAGCGCCGAGTTTTCGCGAAGCGAAAACAATTTGATGATTCAATAAATAGACCGCGCCTACAGGCGCGGCAAAACCGCGAAGCGGTTTTCGATATATTTATTATAGCATACTTTTGGGGGGATGTCAAGGGTTTGATTTAAACATAGTAGAGATTTGGTCTGTTAAGTATCACAAACAGATCTTTAATCCAACCGATAAAGAATAACCCCAACGTGAACATATACAACAATCCGGTTCTGATCTTGCCATCATAGAACTTGTGACCGCCGACAAATCCCAAAAAACACCACAAAAGCAGGCATACCCACTTGCTTTTTTTCCACCCACCGGCAAGTCCGCCCACAACCGTAATTGCCCCCGCGTTTACTTGACTTGGAGGATTGGAATAGTTTTCGGTAACGATCTCTCCCGCCGCCATTCCGATGTTTTCCTCCTTCTGCGAATTGATTCCGTTTGTCTGATTTTCCATAATAATTAACCTCTCTTACTTTGATTGTGACTATTTCACATAATTCCTCAAATAATATTATAGTTCAGATGTGAACTAATGTCAAGAGGTTTTTAGTTCATAAGTGATATAATTGGTAAAACAGACAAAAAGGGAGATGTTGAATTGTGAATATTGGTGAAAGGTTAAAAATTCTGCGGGAAAAGCATTTAATGACGCAGACTGAGGTTGCGGAGTATCTTAAAACTACTCAAAGCTACTACGCGCAATATGAACGCAATGCACGGCAGATGACGCTTGAACGCGCCGCGGAGCTTGCCATACTGTATAATGTTTCGCTTGATTTCATAGCGGGACTGTCCGACAACATCAACCGCGGCTACAAGTAAAGGCTATGCCTTTCTTAATTTGTTTCAAAGAAAATTTCGGTGTCAAGCGCAGTCGCTCGACACCGAAATACTTATTTACAGTCCTTTTTAATATTCCTTGTTCCTGCGAAGCAAATATCTAACATACCCAAACGCCTCGTCCTCGCCCTTTACGGCAAGTATGCGAAGAAGCCGCTCGAGAAGCCTTGATGTCTCCGGGTGTATTTTTCGGTGTGACTTGCCCTTGAGAAAATATTGCAGCGCGCTGTCGGGCTTGTAGTTCTCGCCCTGGTAGATCTTGCTCGCCGCCACTCTGTCGCAGAACATCTCGATGACATAACGCAGCGGCATTTTCACGGGCTCGATTTGCTTGGTCTTGGGGTTGTAGTCCGTCCAGTACTCGAAATGATGTCGGTTTCTGCCCTTGTGATGCATCCACGCCTTGGAGTGCCCGTAAGCCTCGCGCTCGCCCTCGTTCGGTGAGCGCGTGCCCGTGCAGTATTTCGCGCCGGGCAAAAACTCCGTCGGGGAATATTTAGACAGATCGTGGCAAAGCCCCTGCCATAAGATCCCCGCCTTCGCGCAGTGCGCTATCACCTTGTGGCGGTGTCGGGTTATGGTTTTAAAGTGCATCAAAGCGGACTCAAGCGACATAATTTACTCCCTGTACATTGAATTAAATATCGGGCGCAGCTTTTTATACAAAATAATCGAGAAAACCGCCGCGAAAGCGCCCTTCACAAATGTAAACGGCACGTTGAATATCAGCAGACATTGCGCCAAGTTATCAACGCTCGGAAGTATCTTCTGATACAATCCGATGATTACTTCCGTGCTCCAGCCGATCAAACCGTAAAGAGGATAGATAAGCAGGAAATTTGAGAAAAATCCCATAACCGCCATAACGACCGCGCCTACGGCTCCCGCAATGACAGCCCTCGAAAACTTCACGCGTCCGTGTGCGATTATCCCCGCGGGAACAACCAGCGACACGCCCAGAATAAAGTTGGAAAGCTCGCCGATGCACATCGTTTTTGACGTTATGCAGCCCAGCAGATTTTTGATAAGGCACACAACAGCTCCCGACACGGGTCCCATAGTAAGCGAAGCCAGCATTGCCGGCGCGTCCGAGAAATCGAACGTCAAAAAGCTCGGCATGATCGGCACCTTAAAGCTCAAAAACTCCGCCAAAACATACGCCAGCGACGACAGAAGCGCCGTAAACACAAGCCTTCTTACGTCTAGTTTCTTTGTGGATTTTACGTTTTCCATAACGATTCCTTTCCTCGGGGGAAAAAGAAAGCCTTTTAAAGGTAAGAGCCTGGAGACAAGAAATCCCAAACAATTCTCATACCTATAAAAGGGCGCCAAATATTAACATATTTGCTCTCTGATTCTTTCATCCGGACTATACCGTCGGTATCGGAATTGCACCGATTCAGCTGCAAAAGCAGGTCGCGGACTACGAAGCGTTGCTTCTCACCGCCGGTGGGGACTCGCACCCCGCCCCGAAACAGATTTTTTATTTTGTGAATCTCTTCACGCTTATATTATATTACTTTTTTGGGGATTTGTCAAGGGGGTTTGTGAAAATATTTTCCGTGTCCGCTTTGTCATCCTTTTTCTCAATCCTTATTGTGCGGAATTTCGGATAGCCCTCGGCGGATTTCAGCGTTTTCTTGCCCTTTTGGTAAAACACCGCCAAAACGATATTTATACCGACAAGCAGCGCGCACCGCGCGTCCGTCAGAATCAGCAGCGCGGAGGCTATCGTGACGACGACGAGATTCCTCGCGAAAAGCCCGAAAATCAGATACACTCCGACAAACGTCCCGAGCGCCGCCCACTCCAGCCATGTTATACGCGGGTTGATGACGTAGATAACGCCCGTAGGCATCATTCCGAAGATTATCGGCATACCGATATTCAGCGCGAGAAACACCCTTTCAAGCAGCCACACCTTCCGCCTGAACCTGCGGGCTATCGCCATTTTGTTGTTGTAGCTCTCAACGGAGAACACAAGCTCCGGGTCGGTGTCGGGAGAAATTGTGCAAACGCCGCTTTCCAAAACGTCTTGGGGGATGTTCATAATTCACCTCCGTGCGGGCTTATTCGATATTCTGAATCTGCTCGCGGATTTTCTCGATCTCGCTCTTCTGGTCGACTACGATTTTCGTGACCTCTATGTCCTGCACCTTGGAGCCTATCGTGTTTGTCTCGCGGTTCATTTCCTGCACGAGAAAATCCAGCTTTCTGCCTATCGGCTCGCCGCTTTCAAGCATTTCTCTGAACTGCGCGATATGCGAGCGCAAGCGCACCGTTTCCTCGTCAACGGCGGTTTTCTCCGAGAAGATCCCCGCCTCGAGAAGAATTCTGCCCTCGTCGAAGCCCTTGCCGTCAAGAACCTCGCACATCTTGTCGTAAAGCCGCTTGCGGTACGCCTCGACGATCATCGGCGAGCGCTCCTCGACAAACGCGACGTTGTTCTCGATCGTATCCAAGCGGCTCATAATATCCGCCTTCATACGCTCGCCCTCGGTCTCGCGCATTGTGATGAAGTTCGCGAGAGCCTCCTCGGCAACCGCCTTCAAGTCCTCCCACATCTGCTCCTCGTCCGCTTCCTCCTTAACGACGGTGAACGCGTCGGGGATCCGCATAACCGCCGAAAGCGAGAGGTCATCCGTGAGGACAAGCTCCTCCTGTATCGCCCGCAGCGCCAGCACGTATTCCGTGATAACCTCTTTGTTCGCGGTAATTCGTTCCGAGACCGCCGTGACGTTTTGTATCATTACCGACACCTCGATTTTCCCGCGCGAGATCTTGCCCTGGAGTAGCGTCTTCAGCTTCTCCTCCGCGAACGAATACGAGCGCGGCAATCTGCACGAAAACTCGTAATACCGATGATTTACCGCACGTATCTCCACCGTGATATCGCGCCCGCCGAGAACCTGATGTCCTCTGCCGAAGCCTGTCATACTCTTGATCATAATACACCTCTTATTTAAATTTAAATTTCAAAATTCCCTCACCGTATGCTCGCTCCGCGCTCCGCTGCGCTACACTGAGGGAACCGGTCATAATTTTGCTTCGCAAAATTAGGTAGGTCGGCTTGCCGACCTTCCGGACACATTTTTGAAATTTACTTGTCGCCATTATGTTGCTGTTAGTCGGTACGCCCTGTAACTGCTGCGCTCGCTCCGCTGCGCTGACGGAAACGGGCATAATTTTGCTTCGCAAATTTATGACACTTTCTAAAATTTCACACTTCACCGGGAGTGTCGCTTTGGGTCGGAGCACTAACTTCTATCCGGATCTGCATACAATACCAGTCCGTCTCATAAAGCCGTATCTCACCGCGGTTTTCGAAGCCTATTTTTTCATAGAGCGCCTTCGCCGCGGCGTTTTCCCTGCCGACTAACAGCATAACGCCGTCATAGCCGCGCTTGGGAGCCTCCTCCAGCAAATGGCGCAGAAGCTGCTCGGCGTAGCCCTTTCTGTGGAATTCCCGCAGAACGCCCACGCGCGCGATCTCGCCCAGCTTCTTGAAATCCTTATCAAGACATTCCGGGCGCTCGAGTTCCTCAAAATCGCCGAGATAAGCCGCCGCGACGGTTCTTCCCAAATCCTCAAGCCGATAAAGCGAGCTGTTTTGAATATCCTTGCGGACATGCTCAAGCGTCGGGTATTCGCTGTTCCACGTACAGCCGGGAAAGCCGATAAGCGACGTGTACATCGCGGCGATCTCGTCCGCGTCGGATTCCGCGGCGAGGGTGATCTCCGTCGTCGAGAGCGTCTCCCAGCCCTCTCTGTCTATCATCGCCCGAAAGCGCGGGCGGTTGTATCGCTGAACCGCAACCAGCGCGAGCTCCACAATCGTGCCGGCGATCGCCGTGACGATAAACACGGGCGCCGCCCCGAACAGCGACACAAACAAAATCGACGCGAGGCTTATCAGCGCGTTCATCCAGTGCATCGCTTCCATGCGGCAGGTCTCGCCGACGAGCGTGTCCATCGTGTTCATTTTCAGCGCGAATTGCTCATCGTTTGCAACGGGGATATATTTCTTCCAAAACCTCACGCGGATCATTTTGTAAAGCTTCTTCTCAAAGCCCTTTTCCTGAAATCTGTAGCTTTCGGGCTTGAAGTACGACGCGTTTACGCTGTCGAAGATATTCGCCATTACAAGCCGCGTTGTAAAGTGATAGCAAACCACGACCGCCGTTATCCCGAACGCCGTGAACGCGCGGTGCCCGGTACGCTCAGCTAACGCGAACAGCGCGAACATCAATCCGAGGCTCACTAGCGCCACCGTGTACATAAAACGCTTTGTCTTATTCATATCGTCATAAAAGCCCCTTTTCCTCCATTTTGCGCGCCGCGAGCATTATCCCCGCCTTGCCCGTCGCAAAAGTCAGCCCGCCCTGAAGCCACACTGCGTAAGGCTCGCGAAGCGGCGCGTCGGCGGAAAGCTCGATAGAAGCGCCCATTGTGAACGCCCCCGCCGCCATTATCACCTTGCTGTCGTAGCCCGGCATATCCCACGGCTCGGGCGCGGCGCTGCTGTCAATAGGCGAGCCGCTTTGAATTCCCTCGCAGAACGCGATGAGCTTTTCGGGAGTTCCGAGCTTTAACGCCGCGATGATGTCCGTGCGCTTTTCGTTGTATTTCGGGAACGCCTCGTAGCCCAAGCTCTCGAAAAACGCCGCCGCGAACACCGAGGTTTTCAGCGCCGCGCAGACCGCCTCCGGCGCGTGGAACAAGCCCATATACAGGCCGCGGCTCTGGTTCAGCGTGCAGCCAACCTCCTTACCCGCGCCGGGGCAGGTGAGCCGATAGCTGCACTGCTCAATCAGCGCGGATTTTCCCGCTATATATCCGCCCGTTTCGGCAATTCCGCCGCCCAAATTCTTGATAAGGCTGCCGACTATCAAATCAGCTCCGACCGCCGTGGGCTCTCTGTCCTCGACGAGCTCGCCGTAGCAGTTGTCGACCATAATTATGCAGTCCTTGTTGCTCTCGCGCACCGCTTTGATAATTTTTTCGATCGTCGAAATATCAAACGACGGGCGCAGCGAATAGCCTCTTGAGCGCTGAATATAAACAAGCCTCGCTTCGGGAGCGCGCTTTGTGATATTCGTATAATCGGGCGTTCCGTCCGAAAGCAGCGGGATCATTCCGAAGCTCACGCCGAAATCACGCAGCGAGCCGCAGCCCTCGCCAAGAATTACCTCCTGCATCGTATCATACGGCATTCCCGTGACGGAAAGCAGCGTGTCACGCGGACGAAGAACTCCGAAAAGCGCGGTGGTGAGCGCGTGCGTGCCATTCACAAAATTATGCCGCACGAGCGCGTCCTCCGCACCGAGCACCTGAGCGAAAACCGCGTCGAGCTTGTCCCGCCCGTCGTCGTTGTAGCCGTAGCCCGTCGTGCCCTTTAAGTGCATTTCGCTTACGCGATTGTCGATAAACGCTTTTAAAACGCGCTGCCCGTTGTATTCGCAAAGCGCGTCAAGCTCAGCGAACCGCGGCTTCGCGAGCTCGAGAGCCTTGTCCGCGGCGGTTATAATTCTGTCCGAAAATTCAAAAACTTCCATAAATTCCCTCTTTTTAACGTGTATTGAAACCCTCGTCAAGCAGCCTTGCGCAATACTCCGTTCGGTAATTAAAGCCGTCGTAGGTCGTCAGCTTTTTCACACGCCGAACCAGTTTATTATATACCGCGTCGACGCATTTCGGGCGCGGTATCCACACGTCGCTGCCGTCAAAATATCCCGACTGAACATATAGACGGCTTCGTCTTATCTGCCTTTCGTTCTCACAAATTAACGATACCCCCGCTTCGATAAGAGCGTTGCCGCTCTCGCAAAAGCCGTGATCGACGCGCTCGCCGCAGTCATAGGTTTTTGTAACGAGCCTCCCCGCCTCGGGGACGTAAAACCAAAACATCCAATCATTCGGCGTTATCGCGGAGATGTCGCGTGTGCGAATAACCGTTGTCGGGCGGACGTTCAAATCCTCCTTGACTATCTCACATCCGCAATCCAAAGCCAATTGTGCCACCTGCAAAAAGCTCTCGTACTCCATATAGTAATTTATCTGCCGACCCATTGCCGCTCCTTTATTCGTTTATGCCGTACTCCTCGTTAAGATCAAGCGGATAAAAGCCCAAAATCGAGTTTTCCGCCAAGTCAACGACTACCACAACATAACAGTTCTTTTTCTCCCCGAACAGCAGAACATGGCGAAAAGTGCGCTCGTCGTTCTCATAAACCGCTTCGAGCTGCCGTTCCCGAACGCTGTCCTCGGAAATCGGAGTTATGTTGATTAAAACCTCGGCACGCTCCCAGAGTTCCGGCGGAAGCTCCGCGGTCTTGGTTATATCGCGCATTTTACCGCCCGGTTTGCTCATAGTGGAGAGATATTGCTCTTTGCTCAACTCCCGCATTATCGAAATCTTTTTCAGATTATTCTCCTTATTGAAGAACGCCGCACGAAGTGCGGAAAGCTCCTCCGGAGTGCAGACCTCCTCGCACTTTTTCTCGTACCGCCGCGATCGCTCAAGCAGCTCCTCAATTTTACCGCACGGGAACTCTGCGCACATATTGCACTCGGGAACGCCGTGCCGCGCGGTGCAGTCCGTCATTCCGTATGTACAGCTCTTTTCGGGAGCGCACCCGCCGCACCGCATTTCCTCGCCGGGAAGAACGCGATCGCGCCAGCCTGTCCTGAACCACAGCTCGGCGCACGCCGAAAGCTCCGCGTCGGTTTTCGCGTTATAGCGCGGGCATTTCAGGCAGTCGTCGCCGCACAGCGTGATAAGCTCCTTCATATCCGATTTTTCACCCATTTTTCAAAAGCCCCTATGCGATATTATTCAAAAAAGAAATCACCACTTTAATTATACACTTTTTTCCCAAAAAAGTCAAGGGAAACATTGATTATATTGTCGCGCTCCACGCCTTCGGCGGGGAGCGCGACAAATTTCTTAAAGGGCAATTTGTCCTTTATCATAAAAGCGGATAAGTCAACATATTATTTACTGTATCACATTCGAGGGGGGAACATATATGAAAAATTCCGCGACAAGCAAAGAGGAAAGATGTGTTATACTCGGAAAATATATCGTAGAAAACAACGCGACCGTGCGTGCTACCGCGCGGCAGTTTGGGATAAGCAAGAGCACCGTTCACCAGGACATCACCGAAAAGCTGGAGAAGGTAAACAAGCAGCTTCACGACGAGGTGAAGTCCGTGCTGGACAAAAACAAGCAGGAGCGCCACATTCGCGGCGGGGAGGCAACAAAGCGTAAATACAAGGAGCTTTCAAAAAAGAGAGTACCAAACGCATAAAAAAATCCCCCGCCTCGGCGGGGGATTTTTTTAAATTACTTTATCATAGATGCGACTTCGTCTGCGAAGTTATCCTGCTTCTTCTCAATGCCCTCGCCGCGCTCGTAGCGAACGAAGCTGTTGACCTTGATTGACGCACCCTGCGCCTTCGCAACGCTGTCGATATACTTCCCTACCGACATGCTGTCGTCCTTGAAGTACTTCTGGTCGGACAGGCAGACCTCCTCGTAGAACTTGCGAATTCTGCCCTCAACGATCTTCTCCGCGACATTCGCGGGCTTGCCCTCCTGCTCAACGAGCTTCTGCTGAACCTCTTTCTCGTTTGCGATAACATCAGCGGGAACGCTGTCCTTGTCGATATACTGCGCGTTGAGCGCGGTGATCTGCAGCGCCACGTTCTTGCCGCACGTGAGAACCTCCGCATCGTCGGGCTTGTCCGTGTCGAGCTTTACGAGCGTGCCGATTCTGCCGCCGTCGTGCATATAAGCCACGAGAGTGCCCTCCATTTTCGCGAAGCGGCGGATGTTCATATTCTCGCCGATCGTAGCGATCTTATTAGTCATAAACTCCTTGACGGTCTCCCCGGTGCTTGCAATAGTTACGTTATTGAGTGCCTCAACGTCCGCAACGTCGTTCGCGAGGATAGTGTCCGCAATGACCTCAACGAGCTCCAGGAACTTTTCGGATTTCGCCGCGAAGTCCGTTTCGCAGTTGATCTCAACGATAACGCCGTTATTGCCGTTAACCTTCGCCTTAACAACGCCCTCGGCGGCAATTCTGCCCGCCTTCTTCGCTGCCTTCGCGAGACCCTTCTCGCGAAGGATCTTGACAGCCTCCTCGCGGTTGCCGTCTGCCTCTTCAAGAGCCTTCTTGCAGTCCGAAAGACCGCAGCCCGTCATATCGCGGAGCTCTTTTACGTCGTTTATATTTACACTAGCCATAATACTAATCTCCCTATTCTAATTTTACTTTATCCGAGAGGTGTTCTCTCCCCAGATTTCAATTTAAAATTCGCGAACCGCGCAGTCGAACTTCGTTCAACTGCGCTAGCCGAGCGAGCTTGCCTCCGCTCCGCTTCGCTTCGCTGCGGCAACCTCACTCGCTTTCGCGAATTTTACGGGCCACCGAAATGTTGCTTTTTCTCGGAACGCGCCTTTAATGCGTCGCCGTTAGGTGATTTTAAGTTGAATTATTCCGCCGCGGGAGCCTCAACGGGCGGGTCTTGCGCTGCTTCGCCCGCGCCCTGGTTCGCGCCGATAACCGCGTCTGCCATTGCGCCCGCAATGAGCTTTACAGCGCGGATAGCGTCGTCGTTGCCGGGGATAACGTAATCTATCTCGTCGGGGTCGCAGTTCGTGTCAACGATCGCCACAACGGGGATTCCGAGCTTCTTTGCCTCCGCAACCGCGATCTTCTCCTTGCGCGGGTCTACTACAAACAACGCGCCGGGGAGCTTCTTCATATTCTTGATGCCGCCGAGGAACTTCTCAAGTCTCTCGATCTCGAGGTTGAGCTTGATAACTTCCTTCTTCGGGAGCAGATCGAACGTGCCGTCCGTCTCCATTGTGTGGAGCTGCTCCAGACGCGCGATACGGCGCTGAATGGTCTTGAAGTTCGTCATCATACCGCCGAGCCAGCGAGCGTTTACATAATGCGCGCCCGCGCGTGTCGCTTCCTCCTTGATGGAGTCCGCAGCCTGCTTCTTCGTGCCGACAAACAGAATTTCCTTGCCGCTTGCCGCGGTCTCGTGAATGAAGTTGTACGCCTCGTCCAGCTTCTTTACTGTCTTCTGAAGGTCGATGATGTAGATGCCGTTTCTCTCCGTGAAGATGTACGGAGCCATTTTCGGGTTCCAACGGCGCGTCTGGTGTCCGAAGTGAACGCCCGCCTCCAAAAGCTGCTTCATTGATACTACTGCCATTTTGTTTTCCTCCTGAATTTTGGTTGATTTTCGGCTTTCGCCGAGCCGCCATCAGAAATCAATTTCCAAATGCGTCCGCCTAATTTGGACACACACCATGGGAATCTGTTCTAATGTGTGTATTAGAGGTAAGAATTTCAGAGGTAAGAGGTTAGAAACATACGCCTCTGCCCTGCCTTTCTCGCCAAAACTACCATAATATTATACCACATTTTGTATCATATTTCAATATGGTTTTGTTTGGTTATTTCAACAAACTTCTCCCGCCTTTACCTCTCCTGCTTGTTGAATTTGACGAACAGTCGCAGGAGACTAAAATCGTGTCCTCGCCGATCACCTCAATGTTGCACCACTTGATGAAGAAATCGTCCTCGCGCCCGAACAGCCCGAAGAACTTCGCTCTGCCGTAGACGATTATTCTGCATATCTTCGCGGTGCAGCTGTCAAACTCGATATCGTCCGGATATCCAAGCCTTGCGCCGTTTTTCACATTGATGATCTCTTTGCACTTCAGGTCGTTAAAACTGTAAACCATAATTTCACCCCGCACTTTTTCGGAGAAATGCCGATTTTTGCGGTTTTCCCCGCCTGCGTCGTGGAAAACCGCTGTTAATCTGTCTCAATAGATTTTATGCGGGGTTTTCCGGCAAAATTCATTCCGAGGACAAAAAGTGTTTTCAATGGTATTCCCCCGCCAAAGGCGGGGGAATACC
>JAIDPG010000009.1 GCA_029062865.1 Oscillospiraceae bacterium | reverse complement strand
GTTAAAGGGAATGAGGCTTGACGAAATGCTTTCGGAAATTGAAGATCAATAAACAACAACGCCCCCTTGCGGGGCGTTTTTTATGCCTAAATTTTACTTGACCGATTATTCCAAAAAACGGTAGCCTATTTTCCCGAAACGTGTTACAATAAAATCACAAACGAAAGGGAGGTAAAAACAATGACAAATCAACCGACAATTCTTTGCGAGAACCCGGCTTACCTTATCAACGGAGCGCGGGGTGTATCCTCGGTGCCGCTGAACAGCGACTTTCTGAGCCGCGGCATAGTGTTTATCGACGAGTTCATCTCCGCCGCCTCGGCGAACAAGTTTCTGCGGGAAATGATGTTCTTGTCGCAAAAGGACGATCAAAACAGCGATCCCGTGCGGCTGTTTATCAACTGCCCGGGCGGCGAGGTGAACGCCGGACTTCTGATGTACGACGTTATCACGGGCTTTAAAAACCCGCTTGATATTTACTGCGTCGGCGAGGCGGGGAGTATGGCGGCGATTCTCTTCGCGGCGGGGAAGCCGGGGCACCGCTTTATCCTGCCGCACAGCCGCGTGATGATCCACGAGGTGCTGATAAACGGCGGCGTGAGCGGCTCGGCGACCTCGATCTCCAAAATATCAAATTCCATTATGGAAATACGAGATCTAATCAACACCATTCTCGCGAAGCACACGGGGAAAACCGTTGAGGAGATAAACAAAGCGACCGCGTTCGACAATATTATGAACGCCAAGGAGGCGGTGGAATTCGGCATCGCGGACAAGATAGTTTCGGCGGCGGAGCTTTGAGCAATTGATAATGTGTAGTTTTGGCGTTGAAAATTTTTTAAATAAGCCGTCCAAAGTCAACATACCCAAACCGCATAAATTTCAAAAAGTGTCATAATTTTGCGAAGCAAAATTATGACCGGTTCCCTCAGCGCAGCGCAGCGGAGGGGGCGAAGCGACCGGAGCGAGCATGCGGTGAGGGAATTTTGAAATTTAAATTTAAATTAGGAGAACCAAATGGGAAATATAGAGAAAATGCTTGCGGATTGCGCGGGCAAGGAGTTCGCGAACGGAAATCTGCTTATCGCGGAGGGCTGCTCGTATTCGCTGAACGACCTCCAAACCAAGCTCAACAACAACGTTCTCGTGGTCGGCGGGAGCGGCTGCGGCAAGACGCGCAACATCGTCATTCCGAATATTCTTCAGGCCGTGGGGAGCTATCTTATCTCCGATCCGAAAGGAGATTTGTACAAGAAATTCGGCGGGTATCTGCGCTCCAAGGGCTATGACGTAAAGACGATAAACTTCGCGCACCCGGAGAAATCCTGCGGCTACAATCCGCTGCACTACATCAGATCCACGCAGGATATTATAAAATTCTCGTCGCTGCTTATCAAGGACAGACGCTCCGCGCAAAGCACGTCCGACCCTTACTGGGATTTGATCTCCGCGACGCTTTTGTCCGCGCTTATCGGGTATTTAAAAGAAAGCAAAAGCACCTGCACATTTGAGTATATCCTGAAGCTTATCCGCGCGGGAACCCGCGAGGAGGACAGCAAGCATATGTCCGATCTTGCGGCGCTTTTCAATCAGCATGAGGAGGAGAACCCCAAAAGCTGGGCGTGCGCGCAGTTCAAGGGAGTAAACGCCGCGCCCGATTCGACTTACAACTGTATTATAAGCACGCTCAGCGCGAAATTCGCTTATCTTGACAGCCGTGAGCTGAACAAAATGATGTCGGGAAAGGTGTTCGATTTCTCGGCGCTCGGAGAGCGGAAAACCGCCGTGTTCGTCATCGTAAGCGACACGGACAGAACGATGGACACGCTCGCGAACATTTTCTTCACTCAGGCGATAAACGCGCTGTGCGACTACGCGGACACGCGCTGCAAGGACAACAGACTTCCTATTCCCGTGCGGTTTATCCTCGACGATTTTGCGACGAACTGCCGCATCGAGGAATTCCCGCGGATAATCTCGTCGATACGCTCGCGCGGAATTTCCGTAATGCTTCTCATTCAATCCGAGGCGCAGCTGAAGCAGAGCTTTGATATGGACGCGTTTACGATAATCTCCAACTGCGACACCTACGCGTACATCGGCGGCAACGACGTTGAGACCGCGGACAGCATAAGCGTCCGCGTTGACCGCCCGCTGTCGGAGGTTTTGTATATGCCCGTCGGCGACTGCATAGTGTTCCGCCGCGGCTCAAAGCCCGTTATCACGAAGATACTTAACGGCGGGGAGTTTATCAGGAAATGTGAGGCTGAGGTGAAGCGCTGACGCGGTTAATTGAAAAAATCCCCCGCTCCGCGGGGGATTTTATTATAGCTGTATGATTTTGAACTTATATGTTTTAAAAAAGCTGTTTACGTCCGTCCCCGCCTCTATGTATTTCAGCAGGATCCTCGCGCACGCCTCGCTGTCGCTGGCGGCGTTGTGGTGGTTGAGGGGAATTTTGTAGTAATCGCTGAGGACGTTCAGCTTGTGGCTGATGCCCGGCAGAACGCGCCGCCCTATCTGCACCGTGCAAAGGTATTTTGCGCTGTTCTTCCACGAGATACCGTAGCCCTCGAGACACTTTTTGAGGACTCCCAGATCAAATACCGCGTTGTGCGCGACGAGAATCCCGCTTGACATCAGCGGCTCTATATCGCGCCAAAGCTCGGGAAAGGTCGGCGCGCCGCTGACGGCTTTCGCGTCGAGCCCCGTAAGCTGCGTATTGAAATAATCGAAGTGCGTCTCGGGGTTCACAAGGGAATAAAAGCTCTCCCCTATCGCGCCGTTTTCGATTACGGTTATGCCTATCGAGCTCATTCTGTCGCTCAGGCGGTTGGGCGTTTCCACGTCAAACGCGATGTATCTTGACATTTTTGACCTCCTGTGTTTTTCTTACTTCCAGTATAACACAAATCGCGGAAAATTGCAACCGCGTTATGTGTTGTAACGCAGCTTTTTCAGCGTCACGATAAGCAGATCGACTTCTCTTGCCGTGTTGAACGCAGACGGCGAAAACCTTATTGTGCCGCCGATTATAGTTCCGATCTTTTTGTGAGCGAGCGGCGCGCAGTGCAATCCGCCGCGCATATAAAAGCCGTTTTCCGAGAGCAGCCTCGCGCCCTCCTCAGAGGGCAGGCTCTCGAAATTGAACGACACCACGGGCGCGTATTTGCCACGGTTTTGCGGGGTGATTTTGTTATACAAAACAATTCCGTCGAGCTTATCCGCCGCGGCGCAGAAGCGCTCGCAGAGAGCGAGCTCGTGTTCGAGAATAGCCTCGGGAGTGCGGCGCTTTACAAAGCGCACTCCCTCGCCGAGGGCGACGACACCCGCAGCGTTTATCGTGCCGCTTTCAAAGCGGTCGGGCGTGAAGTCGGGCTGGAGGACGCTTTCCGAGGCGCTGCCCGTGCCGCCCTCAATTATCGTGGAAAGCGGGAATTTCCCGTCCGTGATAAGCAGCCCCGTGCCCATAGGTCCGTAGAGCCCCTTATGCCCCGCCGCGCAGATGATGTTCACGCCGTCCGCGAGCGTTATCGGAAGCACGCCCGCGCCCTGCGCCGCGTCGAGAATAAAGCACACTCCGCGCCTTTTGCAAAGCGCGGCGAGCTCGCGGACGGGAGTCCGCAAGCCGATGACGTTTGAAGCGGCGGTGCAGACAAGCGCGACGGTGTTCGGGCGAAACGCGCGTTCCGCGTTTTTGACAGTCTGCGCCGCGTCCTCCGTCACCTCGAACATAGTGCATGAGCCGCCCGTCGCTTTCACGGCGGCGTACACCGGGCGAATGGCGGCGTTGTGCTCCATATCGCTTGTGACGAAATGACAGCCGCGCCGCGCCACGCCTTTTATCGCGAAGTTAAGCGCGTGAGTGCAGTTCAGCGTGAAGATCGTGTTCTCGACCGCCGCACCGAAAAGCTCCGCGCAGATCTCGCGGCTTTCGAAAACCGCCTCCGCCGTCTTTATCGAAAACTCGTGCCCGGAGCGCCCGGGGTTTGCGCCGTAGACGCTCATTGCGGCTTGCCATTTCCGATAGACCTCGCGCGGCTTAGGGTACGTCGTCGCGGCGTTGTCAAGGTATATCACAGGGCACTCCGATCGAACTCAGCAGCGCGCAAACCTCCGCCTTGTTCGTTTTGTTGTCGGTAATTTTCAGCGCGAACCCGCACCCCGCTCGCCCGAAGCTGCGCTCCAAAGTACAGCGGATACCGTTTTTCTGAAGAAATTTTAAACTGCGGCTCGCCGCAGTAAATGACTTTATATTAACAGTAAACATAGTTAGATTATCTCCTTTTAAGATTGGCATTTTCGCCAGTTCATTGTATGCGGTTGGTTCTCAGATTGTTAAAGAAGCAAGAAGTAAGGGGTAAGAAGACATCTTCACGCATAAAATCGCGCGAACAAGCATATTTTTTTACAGACAAGTTTTAGGAGGGGAATTATGGGTGTTCGCGAAAAGCTGATCTCTCTGGAGGAAAATGCCGCGCGGGACTGCACCGTGACGTTCTCGACAAGCGGCGATCTGAAAGCCGCGGAGCTTTGCGTCGATAACTGCCGCTGCATTAAGGAGCTTGACGACAACTTTATTGTTCTGTCCGTCTGCGGCTATGATATCCGCGTTTCGGGCACGCCGCTGAGGCTGGAGAATTTCGGCGTGGGAAGCGTCAAAATCACGGGAATTATCCACTCGCTTTCTTTTGAGGAGAACCAGAATGGCTGATAAGATCAAGGGACTGTATCTCGGATATGTGACATTTTCGGGGCTTGGCGGGTATTACGAGGAAATGCTGTCGGAGCTGCTCGAAAACGGCATTGCCGTGCGGAATGTCGAGTTCTCGGACGGCGGGATAAGCGGGGCGGTGTCGCCCGCGGATTACTACCGCGTGTCCGAAATCGCGCACAAACACGGCGTGCGGCTCCGCGCGGGGACGCGGCGCGGCGTATATTTTCTGCTGTCAAAATATCGCAGCAGAGTGGGGCTTTGCTTTGGGTTTATCGTTTTTATGCTGTATATCGCGGTCTGGCAGTCAAGCGTTCAGTCGATCACTATCGAAGGCGACGTGCCGCGGTCTTCCGTGATGAAAATACTTGACGATTGCGGTATAAAATTCGGAGCGGCGACCGATTCTCTCGCGCTTTCCAAGGCGGAGCATCGGATTATGTCCGAGATCGAAAACTGCGCGTGGGCGGACGTTTCCTGCGAGGGCTTCCGCGTAAAGGTCAAAGTCGTGAGCGGCGTGGAAGTTCCCGAAATGGAGGACGGCGCACCGCGGAACATCGTCGCGTCGCGCTCCGCGATGATAGTGCGGCAGATACCGCGCGACGGCATCTCGGTCGTCGAAAACGGCAGCGGCGTAAACGCGGGAGATCTGCTTGTTTCGGGAATTATCGCGGACGGCTACGGGCACACGCTGTTCGTCCGCGCGGACGCGGAAATAATCGGCGAGTGGTCCGAGACGGAGGAGTTCTTCGTGCCCTATCGTGAGACGATAAGCCTCGCAGACGGCAAAAAGAAAACGTTCAAATACCTCGTCTACGGCGATGACGAATACCCGCTTTTTATCGGAAAAGCGGGCGCGGAGAATTCGCTTTACACCGAGGAAACAAGCGTTGTAAGGCTGTTCGGGCAGAGCACCTCGTTCAAGATAAAATCGGGCATTTACACCGCCTATACGGATCACGAAATAACAAGAAGCCCCGACGACGCGCTGTCGGAGCTCCAAAAGCAAAGAAATAATTTCGAGCAGAATTTCTACGCGGATTACGTGATAGCAAACGCTGAGGAGCGTTTTTATCCGCAGGAGGACGGGATAAGATTAGTCGTTGATTACACGCTGCAGGGCGACATTGCCAAACCCGCGAAAATTGAGCTGTAAAATAATATTCCCCCGCCTTGCGGGGGAAGAATTTTTATGCGTTCTCCAGCTGCTTTATTTTAGCTTGAATTCGCTTGTACTCCGCGGAGATCAGGCTCGCGCCTTTTTGCTTTAAATAAACCTCCGCGTAGAGCTTGTTGAAGAACAGCTTGCCGC
>JAIDPG010000089.1 GCA_029062865.1 Oscillospiraceae bacterium | reverse complement strand
ATATAATTTTGAGCGGAAATGGGGAGTAAATCAAATGAAAGTCAAAACGATGATAATGGTCGCCGCGATTTGCTTTGCGATCATTCCTATGATAGCCTTCGGTGTGCTTACAAATATGATGGTGCGCAGCGATGGCGACACTATGTATGTGCAGGAACTCAACAACATGGCTTCCGCGCAGGTAAACACGCTCAACGCGCTTCAGACCAAGGTGCAATCTGACCTCAACACGATTGCCGCGTTTCCTGCGATAAGCGAGTATGGGAAAACGGGTACGTTCGCCGATAACGGCGACGCAACGGCTAACGATGCCATCAAAAGATACGTCACAGACAACCCCGTTATCGGCTCGGTTGCTCTTGTAAACTCCTCGGGCAAGATTGCCGCGGGCGAGAACAAGGGCACGGACTATCCCGGCTTCGTTCAGTATCTGGAATACAACGACGAAACGCTTTACTTCGACGAGGTAGCAAACGCGGCGGGTAACGGCGCTTCTATGTTCATCAAAAAGAAGCTCGGTCAGGCGACGCTGTTTATCTCCTACAACCTCGGCAGCGACAACTCTATCCTCGCGAGATTTACCTCCGCTGTTTCGTTCTACAGCCAGGGCAACATTATCGTTATCGACTCCCGCAGCGTATGGTCCTCGGGGGTTACGATGAACACGAACCTCCAGGAGATGTACTCCGCAGACGTTGCGAGCAAGGTTTCCACTCTTTCCGCGAACGGCAACAGCGGTCTGTTCGAGTTCGACGGTGTTGACGGCAACACCAAGGGCGTGCTTGTAAAGGCGGACGGCGATGGCGGTCTTGCGGCGTTGGTTTATTGCCCCTCCAACAGAAACGGCTTCTATTCAAGCAAATCGTTCACTCCTATCGTGACGTTCGGAATTCTGCTTGCGGTTGTAAGCGTTGTTGCGGCGATCATGTCCTCGAAGATGATTACAAAGCCCCTCGGCAGCATCGAGGCGACGCTCTCGAAGATCCTCCGCGGCGACCACGAGGCGAGAATCGGCGCGATTTCCACGAACGAATACGGGCAGATGTCCCGCGCGTTCAACAATATCGTTGACGAAATCGTAGTCAGCGAGGACAGATACAAAGTTATTTCCGATATGTCGGACAACATAATTTTCGAGTGGAACTTCAGAACCAATGAGGTTATGTTCTCCGCAAACTTCAACAAGAAGTTCAGCTATCGTCCGCCGTCTGACCACTTCGGCGACAGCTTCCTTATGAAGGCGAAGCTCCACCCCGAGGACGCGGACAGATACAGAAGCGACCTCGACCGTCTTGAAAAGGGCACGAACTTTGAGAACAACGAGTATCGTATCCTGAACATCTACGGCGACTATATCTGGATTCTTATCAGAACCGCGACGCTTAAGGACGCGGACGGCAAGCCGCTTAAGGCTGTCGGAGTTATGGTTGATATCGACCGCGCGAAGAAGTCCGAGGCGAAGCTCACCGCGCAGGCAAGCTACGACGCGCTCACCGAGCTGTACAACCGCGAAACCATCGAGTCGCAGATCGACAACGAGATTCAGCTGTCCGAGATGCGCCAGGCGGAAATGGCGGTGCTGTTCATCGACGTGGACGACTTCAAGCATTACAACGACGACTACTCTCACGCGACCGGCGACCAGGTGCTCAAGTTCCTTGCGAAAACCATCAAGGAAGCCGTGGACGGTATCGGCTTTGCCGGACGCTACGGCGGCGACGAGTTTATTGCGATGGTTCGCAACACGGAAACCAACGACCCCGCGGTCATCTCGCAGAAGCTTATCGACAGGCTTGCGGAGGGCTTTGACGCTGATATTGGCGAGCGCCTCGGCGTAAGCGTTTCGATAGGTATCGCGGTTATCAAGGACGACTACAACACGCGCGTTGAATACCTCATCGGTAAGGCCGACGACGCGATGTACTCCGTTAAGAAGAGCGGTAAGTCCAACTACGCGTTTATCTGAAATTAAAAGCAAGTGCGCCTTGAATAAATTCGAGGCGCACTTTTTTGAAAGGAAAAAGTATGTACAATAATTTTTTTATATGATTGCCGGTCCACATGCCGACGAAACATTGGATGATATTATAATGAATAAGATCAAGTTTCAAGAAGAAAATAAGTACTTTCTCTGGGGGCACGGTGCAAAAGATTTTAATTATAACAGCGCAAACCAACATATTGACGATGATACCGTTTTTCTGATTCATGACGGCACTAAAGGAAAAAACAAAACCAAGGATACAAAGTCCGTGGATGCCGATTTCAATTGTTGTTTTAATGAGCGCGGTAAATGGCGGCTTCCCAAAGAAGCTATAAAGGGCGGCAATAGGCAGCGTTTTGCAATAGTCTGCGAAAATCTTCAAAAATTTGATGATGAAATTAATCTTAAAAATTATTTTATTCCCAATAGCTGTGACAATTATTCATTTTGTGAAACTATGAATTTCTTACAAAATGAATCTCATCGTGTAACGGTTTTTGGAAAAAGAAAAGATTGTTTTTCAGTAGAGGATAAACAAAAACTCCATTGCGGGCTGGAAATTAATTGTAGGAACTATATTGTCAATTCACAGGTTTATTTTCAGATGTTAGGTCGCATAGACTATAAAGCTAAAGTTTTAGAAGCAGTAGAGTGTATACATCTCGATGAAAAAGAGGCAAATAAACTCCCGCTCTATCAACCGCCTAATATGAAATAAATCAACGCTCCCTATTCGGGAGC
>JAIDPG010000088.1 GCA_029062865.1 Oscillospiraceae bacterium | reverse complement strand
AGCGAGGGGAGTTTTGCTGACTGTGACAACGTTACCAAAAAGATTTGAAGCTCAGCCGCCTATCGGAGCGGGTCAGCGCCGCGCGTTTTTACGGTTTTGCGAAGCAAACTCGCGGACGAAGTCCGCGAAGTAAAAACGCGCCCTCGCAAAGAGCTGAAGGCGAGCCCGAAGGGCGAAGCCTGAAGGGCGAAGCCTGAAGCCTTTGCGGTCTGCAAAAAACTCCCCTCGCGAAGCGAGGGGAGTTTTGCTGACTGGTGGATCCGAGGGGAATTGAACCCCTGTCCGAAAACCCGTCCGGGCAACCTTCTCCGAGTGCAGTTCGTCTTTTAGATCTCCCTCCCGCGAACGCCGACGAACAGGCTTTCGCGATTGGCAGCCTTTAGTACAACGCGGGCCTCAAGGCTACGAGCCCACGCCGTTCACCGCTGAGTGACGCCACAACCCCGCCCGCGGTCCTGCGAGGAGTGACGGCAGCGCGCTTAGGCAGCTGCTAAAACGAGATCGTCGTCTGCGTTTAAATTTAGGTTGCGACTATTAAAGTGATTTCGCCCTCACTACTCGCTTATTGCTCATCAAGATCCCCGTCGAAGCCTTTACGGACCCGATTTTTCCAAAGCGTTTATCTGTTGATCGTGTTTTTCGTTTCTCCCCGCCGCAGGCGGGGAGAAACGCACGAATGCTTATACATACATTTATATTTTGCTTTGGTATTTCATTATAACACAAAGCGTTTTGCTTGTCAAGAGTTTTTTGAGAAATTTTTTCAAAAAAATCTCAAAACCCCCTTGACAAATCCAAGTCAATATTGTATAATATAATCAAACAGCTGAACATTCGTTCAGATGAACACACGATAAAACGATGAAAGGATAATCAATGAGCAAAAAAATCATCGATAAAATGGGCGAACTCCCGCATTGCGAGTATATGCATGCCCACCCGGAGACTATCGAGAAGATCAACGCGATAATGCCGGACGACGACGCGCTTATCGATTTGGCAGAGCTCTTCAAGGTCTTTGGGGATTCGACGCGCATAAAGATCCTCTGCGCGCTGAGCGGCGGGGAAATGTGCGTGTGCGACATCTCAACCGCGGTCGGAATGTCCGGAAGCGCGGTGTCGCACCAGCTTAAGATCCTCAAAAACGCCGAGCTCGTGCGGTTTCGGCGTGAGGGAAAAACCGTTTTCTACTCGCTCGCGGACGGTCATGTAAACACGATCCTCGACCAAGGGCTGGAGCATATCAACGAATAGGAGGGAAGCGTATGGATTTTTGGGACAAAGTCGCGCGGCTTTACGATGCCGCCGAGTTTTTGAACGGCAAGGTATACCGCGAAATGGTACGGCTCACAAAAAGCCTTGTTCCGCGGCACGCGGCGGTTTTGGAGTGCGCGGGAGGAACGGGCGAATTGTCGCTCGCGGCGGCGGAAAAGGCGGACTCTGTGTTCTGCACGGACAACTCCGAAACAATGCTCGACGTGGCGCGAGAGAAAGCCCGCAAGCGCGGCTTTGAAAACATCAAATTCGGGCGGCAGAACATTTTTAATATTTCAGCCAACGACGAGGAATATGACGTTGTCATAGCCGGCAACGTCCTCCACCTGCTCGAAAACCCGGAAAACGCCGTGCGCGAGCTCTACCGCGTAACAAAGCGCGGCGGGAGAATTCTTCTCCCGACGTTCGTCACCCGCGCAAGCTCGGCGTTTACGAAAGCAACGCTGAAAATCTACGAGCTGCTCCGCTACAACCCAAGCACGGAATACACCCCGCGCTCTTATGTGTTCATGCTGAAAGGCTGCAATCTCGGCACGGTGAAGGCGAAGCTGATAAAAGGCATGGTGCCGTGCTGCTACGCGGTTATTGTCAAAGAATAACAGCAACACCCCGGCGAAGTGTAAAATTATAAATTAAATCAGTCCGAGACAACGTTCGGGGGAGCCGTCAAAGGGGCGTACCGACTTACAGCAACATAACGACGGTGCAGTTATGGGGCGTACCGACAAAAAGCAGCGCACCGATGACAAGTAAATTTCAAAAAGCGTCATAATTTTGCGTAAGCAAAATTATGACCGGTTCCCTCAGCGCTGCAGAGCGAACGAAGTGAGCGGAGCAGCGGTGAGGGAATTTTGAAATTTTTTAAATAAGTTGACCAAAGTCAACAAACCCAGACCGCATAAATTTCAAAAAGTGTCGAGATTTTCGAAGAAAAACTCGACCGGTTCCCTCAGCGTAGCGCAGCGGAGCGCGAAGCGCGGAGCGAGCATACGGTGAGGGAATTTTGAAATTTAAA
>JAIDPG010000087.1 GCA_029062865.1 Oscillospiraceae bacterium | reverse complement strand
ACCGCAATCGCGAACACGACCGCGAGAATTAACCTCCCGAATATGGGACAGTGCGAATTTGCGGCAATGCTGTTTTCGATACTCGCGTTCGTAGTATTTTTAAGAGCGTTTCCGAAACGGCAGAAGCCCAGTAAAATTATGCTCGGTCTGCTGTTCCTTATGTTTGCGCTGTTGGTGTTTGTGGATTTGATTTATCTGCAAAGAATTCAGGAAGCGATTAACGACCCGGAAAATCCCCTCGTGATCACTGTTCCGTTAGCATACATTGCCAAAGCGAACAACGCGGTAGTAGCGCATATTGTTTGCATCGGTATCACCGCGGTTCTCGTGGCGGCTCTGCCTCTGTACGGAAAGGCTTTGAGAGCGATAAACACCTCTATCGACGTAGAAGGCAACGGCGAAATGGAAGTTATCGATATTTCCGGCGAGGACTGATAATGAACCAAATGAAAGCAGCATCAGTCCCAAGGGCTGTGTTGCTTTCTTTTTGAAAAGGACAATATGGCACAATATGGCGAAAAAGAAAAATAAGCAGAATATCCCGAATAATCAGAAAAAAAACGCCGGGTCGAATATCGAAGAAAGCTATTACGGGCTGAAAACAGACGCGGTCGACAGGCTTATCAACGCGAAGAACGCGCCGCCCGTATCCGACAAGGAGCTCGAGAAGTACACACACAAGCGCAAGCTGAGAATTCCGCAGTGGCTTAAGGTTGTCCTGATAAAGCTGTGGTTTGCAGGCGCGGTGTGCTATTTTGTGATGTGGGGGCTCGGTCTGATGATATCCGGGCTCGACCTTATCGCGGTGCTTGCCGTGGCGCTCGGTATCGTGACGGATCTGATGACAAACAACGCCGTGCGGCATTTCGCGCCGTCTGAGGACGCAGGCGCTAAGTGGCTGATGTTTCCGAAAAAGAAGTTCTGGACGTTCTTCGCGAACATCGGATACGCGATTGTGCTGCTGTTTTTTGTTATCCAAAGCTACACGATAATCAACACGATTTTGACCGGCACCGCTCCCGACAAAGCCACAACAATAGCGGTGGGCGTAGAGCCGATTTTGTTCGGGCTGTTGATTATGGGCTTCGACGTGCTTTTCGTAACGATAAAAAACAACGTTGTTAAGGCGTTCAAAAACGCTATGGATAAGGCGAATGGCGCGAAGTGAATTATAATTTAGGCTAAGAGGAAGTGGACATAATGATAAATATCCTCTACGCGGGCTCGGTTTCCGCTTGCTTTGAGCTTGAAAACGATTTCCCGTATTATAGTGAAAACGAGTATACCGTTTCGCTTGACGGCCGCGAAGTTCTCCGCGGGAACACGAACGTTTTCTCGCTGTTTTCCCTCAAGCCGAATACGGAGTATAAGCTTGAGGTAAGCGGGCAGGACGCGCTGACGTTCAAAACGGCAGGAGAGACCTGCGCCGTGAATGTACGCGACTTCGGCGCGGTCGGCGACGGCGAGCACGACGACACGACCGCTATTCAAACGGCGATAAACTGCCTCCCCGCGGGAGGGCGGCTGTTCTTCCCGGACGGGAAATACAGCACGGCGCCGCTTAATCTGAAGAGCCACATCTTGCTTGAGCTCTCGGAGGGCGCAGTTCTTCTCGGCAGCACTGACGAAAGCCGCTACCCGGTTGTACCCGGCGCGCTGAATGATATCGAGACAGGCGAGCTCGTGCAGCTCGGAACTTGGGAGGGCAACTCCATTCCGATGCACCAGGCGCTGCTATTCGCCGAGTATTGCGAGGATATCCAGATCGTCGGCAGGGGAATTGTTGACGGCAACGCGCAAAACAGTCAGTGGTGGGTAAACGTTAAGGAGCGCACGATCGGTAGACCGCGGCTCTTCTTCGCGAACCGCTGCAAAAATATCACATTGCACGGCGTAACCGTTCAGAATGCCGCCGCGTGGCAGCTCCACCCGTATTTCTCGGAGGATGTGAGCTTTCTCGACGTGTCGGTAAACGCGCCGAAGAACAGTCCGAATACGGACGCTCTCGACCCGGAGGCTTGCGACCGCGTGAACATCATCGGCTGCAAATTCAGCGTCGGGGACGACTGCATTGCGATAAAATCCGGTAAAATCGAAATCGGCAAGAAGTACAAAACCCCCGCAAATCACCATACGATAAGAAACTGCCTTATGCAGTTCGGGCACGGGGCGATAACGCTCGGAAGCGAAATGGCGGGCGGCGTTAAAAACCTCACGGTAAACCGCTGCATTTTCAACCACACCGACCGCGGACTCAGAATAAAAACCCGCCGCGGACGCGGAAAGGACGCGGTTATCGACGGCGTGCTGTTCGAGAACATCAAAATGGACGGAGTGCTCACGCCGATAGTTATCAATATGTGGTACAACTGCTGCGACCCAGATCGCTATTCGGAGTACAATACAACGCGCGAGAAGCTCCCCGTGGACGACAGAACTCCCTATCTCGGCACGTTTACGTTCAAGGATATGGTGTGCGAGAATTGCTGCGTCGCGGCGTGCTATTGCGACGGACTGCCTGAGCAGCCTATCGGCGAGATAACCGTTGAGAACATCAAGTTCACGTACGATGAAAACGCCGAGCCGGGCTTCCCGTCAATGCGCAACAACAACCGGGAAATGTGCCGCGCGGGAATGTATTTTGACAACGTAAAAAAGCTCACCGTAAAAAATATAGAGATAAGCGGCAACGACGGCGAGGCGCTTATAGCGAATCACGTCGACGAGCTTATTAAGGAATAAAAGAAAAAAAGAAAGGATCTTGACAGCTATGTACAGCCAAATCGACAAATATATTGATATGCTTCTGGAGCGCTCCACGCCCGATGTTCCTTACTGGAACATCGAAAACATCCGCCACGGAAAGCCCGCGCACTGGAATTATATCGACGGCTGTATGATAACCGCGCTGCTCTGCGCGGGCGAGATAACGGGCGAAAAAAGATACACCGATTTCGCCGAGAAATTCATCGACTGGTATGTCAATGAGGATGGCTCGATTAAGGGCTATTCAATGGAAAAGTACAACCTTGACGACGTAAACGAGGGCAGGGTTTTGTTTGATTTGTACAAAATGACCGGCAAGGAAAAGTACAAAAAAGCGATTTTCCTTCAGCATGAGCAGCTGAAAAACCAGCCGCGCACCGATACCGGCAACTTCTGGCATAAGCAAATCTACCCGAATCAGATCTGGCTCGATGGCTTGTATATGGCTCAGGTCTTTTACGTTAAATTCCAGAAGGAGTTCGGCGGGAAGGATTATTCCGACACGGTGAGCCAGTTCAAGAACGTTTACAAATATATGAGAAATCCCGAGAAAGGGCTTTACTATCACGGCTGCGACCGCTCGAAGGAAGCGTTCTGGGCAGATCCCGAAACGGGCTGCTCGAAGAATTTCTGGCTGAGAGCTATGGGCTGGTTCCTCGTGGCGCTCGCGGATATTATTGAGATTATCGACGACGAGACCGCCAAGAAAGACCTCAGCGTGATCTTCGCCGAGGCTATTGAGGGAATTTCGCGCTATTCCGACCCCGAGACGGGAATGTATTATCAGGTCATCGACTGCGGCGGCAGGGAGGGGAATTACCTCGAAACCAGCGGAAGCTCGATGATCGCCTACGCGATGATGAAGGGCGCGCGGCTCGGCGTTCTGGATAAAAAGTACGCCGAAGCGGGCAGAAAGACTTTCGACGGAATATGCCGGAAGTATCTCACGGCAGGCGAGGACGGCGATCTCAATCTCGGCGGTATTTGCCTCGTAGCGGGGCTCGGTCCCGAGACGAACAAGCGCCGCGACGGAAGCTATGAGTATTACATCTCCGAGCCCGTTGTCGACAACGACGCAAAGGGCGTCGCGCCTTTTGTGCTGTGCTATACCGAAGTTAAGAGGCAGTAAGCGAGTATGAAGAACATCAAAATCGCCTATATCGGCGGCGGCTCTAAGGCTTGGGCTCGCGTTTTTATGAACGATCTCGCGCTTGCCGAGGGGCTTTGCGGGGAGATCGCGCTGTATGACATTGACGTTCCCGCCGCGGAATTAAACCGCAGAATCGGCGAGCGTATAAACGAAAACCCCGACGCGGTTTCCAAGTGGGAATACAGAGTGTACACAAAGCTCGGCGAGGCGCTTGACGGCGCGGATTTCGTCATCTGCTCGATACTTCCGGGCACGTTTGACGAGATGGAGGGCGACGTTCACCTCCCGGAAAAATACGGCATCTACCAGTCCGTCGGCGACACGGTAGGGCCGGGCGGCGTGCTCCGCGCGATGAGGACCGTGCCGATCTACGAGGGCTTTGCGCGTGAGATAAAGCTGCATTGCCCCGACGCGTGGGTGCTGAACCTGACGAACCCGATGACCGCGCTTACGAAGTCGCTTTACGACAACTTCCCCGAGATAAAGGCGTTCGGGTGCTGCCACGAGGTTTTCCACGCGCAGGAGTTTTTGTGCTGCGCCGCAAAGGAGATCTTGGGAGTAGAACGCCCGACGCGAAAGGACATTATCATCGACGCGTGCGGCGTGAACCACTTCACATGGATAACGGAAGCGAGCTTCAAGGGGCTGGATATGCTTAAAATCCTCCCCGAGTTTATTGATAAATTCTACGATAAGGGCTACTGCGAGCGCATAGGCGTTGCACCGGAGGACTTTAAGGACGACCCGTTCTTGTACGGAAACAAGGTAAAAATGGATCTGTTCAGGCGCTTCGGCGTTCTTGCGGCGGCGGGCGACAGACACCTTGTTGAGTTCCTCGAGCGTGCGCAGTATATCGGCGATGAGACCGCCCCCGACAAGTGGCTCTATCACCTCACGCCAGTCTCTTACCGCAAGAAGGACAGGATCGAGAAGATCGAGCTCTCTAAGCGAATGGCGGACGGCGTTGAAAAGGTAAATCCGGAGAAAAGCGACGAGGAGGTTGTGGAGCTGATGAAGGCGCTCCTCGGGCTTATACCGCCGATGGTTTCCAACGCGAACACGATAAACGTCGGGCAGATGCCTGATCTGCCGCTCGGCTCTGTCGTTGAGACCAACTGCGTTTTCTCGCAAAACAGTCTGAAGCCTATCACGGCGAAGCGTCTTCCGAGCAGCGTAAACGCGCTTGTGCTCAGAAACGCAATAAATATCGAAAACACCTACTACGGCATAAAAAACCGCGATATAAACCGTATCTTCGAGGCGTTTGTAAATCAGCCGCTCTGCTCAGGCTTGTCGCTTGATGACGCGCGCGAGCTGTTCAACTCGATGATAGACGCGACGCGGGATTATCTCGAGCCGTATTTCACGGCGGAGCAGCTCAGAATATGATCGACGCTCTTCTGTTCGCCGCAAACGCGGTTCTGCCTATCGTTCTGATGATAGCGCTGGGCTATTTTCTGAAGCGCATCGGAATGTTCAATAAGGAATTCCTCGACGCGGGAAACAAGCTGACGTTCAGAGTTCTGCTGCCCGTCCTGCTGTTCTGCAACGTCTACGGCATAGGCAGCCTCGGCGAGATAAATTTCGGCTTTGTGCTGTACGGCATCGCGGCGGTTTTCGTGATCTTCCTTATCGCGACGGGTGTAACGTGCCTGTTCACGAAGGACAGCGCGAAGCGAGGCTCGCTGATACAAGCGACGTTCCGCTCTAACTACGCGATAATTGGGCTTCCGTTAGCCTCTGCGCTTTTCGGAGACAAGGGCGCGGCGGCCGCGGGCGTTATGAGCGCGTTCTGCGTGCCGACGTTCAATATCCTGGCCGTCATCACGCTGACGATCTTCAACAGCAGCGGCAAAAAGGAAAAAGTCGACGTTCGCAAGATCCTGATCGGCATTGTCAAAAACCCGCTGATAATCGGCACGGTGGCAGGTATTGCCGCGCTTGGGATCCGCGAGATATTCGTGAACTGCGGGATCAGCTTCCGCCTTCGCGATATTGAGTTCCTGTACTCGACGCTGGAATATACCAAATCGATCTGCACGCCGTTCGCGCTGCTTATACTGGGCGGGAAGTTCGAGTTCTCCGCGGTGCGGCGGCAGCTGAAATACATCGTTTTCGGTACGGTCGCGAGGACGGTAATAGTGCCGCTTCTCGGGCTTGCGGGCGCGTATTTTCTCGTGCCGAACCTCGGCGGTGAGCATTACGCGACATACGTTGCGGTGTTCGGAACGCCCGTGGCGGTCTCGAGCGCGATCATGGCAAAGGAAATGGACGCGGACGACGAGCTCGCGGGGCAATTGGTAGTCTGGACGAGCTTGATAAGCACCGTGACGATTTTCGCGCAGGTCGTGTTTTTCCGAAGCGTCGGGATTTTTTAGAACAAGTAAAATGACCGCAAGCCGCGGTAATAAGCGATTTCCGCCGTTTTCCCTGCCGAAGGCAGGGTAAACGCAAGACATAAACAACGGTAATAACCGCAGGGTGTGGTAATAAAAAAGCTTTTACGGCGTTTTCACCGCCGAAGGTGGGGAAAACACAACAAAAAACACTACGTTAAATAACCGCAAGCCGCGGTAAAAATAGACTTTCGGAGGTAAAAGGTTATGATTTTGGACAACTTCAGTCTTAAGGGCAAGGTAGCTATTGTTACGGGAAGCGACACCGGCTTGGGTCAGGGCTTCTCGAAGGCATTTGTGGAAGCGGGCGCAAAGGTTCTCGGCGTTTCCAATATGCCGAGCACGGCAACGCAGGAAATGCTCGGCGCGGATAATTTCCAGTTTATCCAAGCGGATCTTTCCACGCTTGATCCGATTGAAAATATTATCAACACTTGTGTAGAAAAGTTCGGACGCATTGATATACTCGTAAACAACGCGGGCGTTATCAAACGCGAGGACACTATAGATTTCAGCGTTGCGAGCTGGGATCTCGTTATGAACGTAAATCTCCGCACACTGTTCTTCCTGTCGCAGGCGGTTGCAAAGCAGTTTATGAAGCAGCCCGCGGTTGAGGGCAAGTCTCGCGGAAAGATCATCTCCGTTGCCTCCATGCTTTCGTATCAGGGCGGCATCAGAGTGCCGAGCTACACCGCGTCGAAGTCCGGCGTTAAGGGCATTACAATGACGATGTGCAACGAGTGGGCAAAGGACGGCATCAACATCAACTGCATCGCGCCCGGCTATATGGCGACAAACAACACCAAGGCGCTCCGCGCAGACGCTGACAGAAGCGAGGCGATTCTCGACAGAATTCCCGCAGGTCGTTGGGGCACGCCCGATGACATTATGGGCGCGGCGGTATTCCTCGCGTCCGAGGCTTCCAACTACGTAAACGGCTTCACGATCGCTGTTGACGGCGGCTGGCTCGGCAGATAATTGCAGCTTCCGCAATAGCGGGCGCTGCGCAGCGAAGCGGAGCAGTGCCCGCGTAGATAGTGAAAACGCGAAGCGTTTTCACGGTGCGGAAGATGCAAAATTAAAATGCAGCTTCCACAATAGCGGGCGCTGCGCAGCGAAGCGAAGCAGTGCCCGCGTAGATAGTGAAAACGCGAAGCGTTTTCACGGTGCGGAAGCTGCAAAATCAAAATAAGGAGATATAATACAATGGCTATTGATATGAAGGCATTTCAGGATCAGCTTGAGTGCACGGGCATTATCCCTGTAATCAAGCTGGACGATACATCAAAGGCAGTCGACCTCGCGAAGGCGCTTCGCGCGGGCGGCATCAACGCTGCGGAGGTAACATTCCGCGCGGAGGGCGCAGACAAGGTTATTTCCGATATGACAAAGGCGTTCCCGGATATGCTTGTAGGCGCGGGCACGGTCACGACTATCGAGCAGTGCGACGCAGCGATCGCGGCGGGCGCGAAGTTTTGCGTAGCGCCGGGACTTAACGCGAAGGTAGTTAAGCACTGTCTCGACAAGGGCGTTCCGTTTGCTCCGGGTGTTGCAAACAGCTCGCAGATCGAGGAGGCTATGGAGCTCGGGCTCGATTTCGTTAAGTTCTTCCCTGCGGAGCAGGCGGGCGGGCTTTCCTACATCAAGTCGGTCTCCGCGCCGTATTCCAATATGAAATTTATGCCGACGGGCGGGGTAAACGAGAAGAACCTCAATACTTATCTCGGCTTTAAGAAGATCATTTGCTGCGGCGGCAGCTGGATAGTCCCCGGCGATTTGATCAAGAACGGCGACTGGGCGGGAATAACCGCGCTTTGCCGCACGGCGGTAAACAAAATGCTCGACTTCCAGATCGTTCACGTTGGCATCAACTGCGCAAACGAGGACGAGGCGAAGAACACGACCGCGAAGTTCGCTTCGATGTTCGGCTGGGAGCAGAAGGTCGGCAACAGCAGCGTATTCGCGGGCACGGCAATCGAGTGCATGAAGAGCCCGTTCAAGGGCGCGAACGGTCACATCGCCGTTGCGACAAACAGCCTGAAAAGAGCGGTTTATCAGCTGAACGCAATGGGCGTTGCTACTGAGAAAACAGCAAGCGAGATCGACGCGGACACCAAGGCGGTTTACCTCAAGGACGAGTTCAGCGGGTTTGCGGTGCATCTCGTTGAGAGAAAATAAAAACCATTCGTTTTAATTTAACAATAAAGGAGATCATTCCCATGGCTAAGATAGTAACAATGGGCGAAATTATGCTTCGCCTTTCCACCCCGAATAACGAGAAGTTCATTCAGGCGGACGAATTCGACATCAACTACGGCGGCGGCGAGGCGAACGTTGCGGTTTCCCTCGCGAATTACGGTCACAACGCGGAGTTCGTGACGGCTGTTCCCGATAACCCCATCGGCGCGTGCGCTGTTGCGGCTCTTCGCAAGTACGGCGTTGAGACAAAGCACATCGCGAAATGCGGCGAGAGACTCGGCATTTACTTCCTCGAGACGGGCGCTTCCATGAGAGCTTCCAACGTCGTTTACGACCGTGCGCACTCCTCTATCGCGACCGCGGACGCTTCTAACTTTGATTTCGACGACATTTTCAAGGACGCGGATTGGTTCCACTTCACGGGAATTACCCCCGCGGTTTCCGACCTCGCGGCGGAAGTAACCGAAACGGCTCTTAAGGCGGCAAAGAAGCACGGCGTGACCGTTTCCGTTGACCTCAACTTCCGCAAGAAGCTCTGGAGCAGCGAAAAGGCGCAGAAGGTTATGACGAACCTTATGCAGTACGTTGACGTCTGCATCGGCAACGAGGAGGACGCTGAGAAGGTTCTCGGCTTCAAGCCCGGCGCGACGGACGTTACAAAGGGCGAGTTGGAGCTTTCGGGCTATGTTGATATCTTCAACCAGATGGCTGATAAGTTCGGCTTTAAGTACATTATTTCCTCGTTGAGAGAAAGCCACTCCGCCTCCAACAACGACTGGAGCGCGTGCATTATGGACGGCAAGACGAGAGAGTTCTATCATTCGAGAAAATACAACATTAACCCGATCGTTGACCGCGTAGGCGGCGGCGACAGCTTTGCGGGCGGTCTTATCTGCGGGCTGGTTGACGGCAAGGATATGAAGGCTGCGCTTGAGTTCGCAGTTGCGGCTTCGGCACTGAAGCACACTATCCCCGGCGACTTCAACCTCGTAACCCGCGCGGACGTAGAGGCTCTCGCGGGCGGCGACGCTTCCGGCAGAGTTCAGAGATGATGAAGCTGTTTATCCGCGCGCACGACCTTGGCGTTAAGGGCGAGGAAAACGTCGCGGCGCGGCTTGACGAGCTCGGGCTCGCGGGCGTTCAGCTTGTAGCCTATAAGGTGCTGGACGATGTGAGCTACACCACGGGCTCAATAACGAAAGACCGCGCGGAAAAGCTCGCGGAGGTTTTCAAGGCGCACGACAAAACGATCCCGCTTATCGGCGCGTACTTCAATCCCGTTCATCCGAACGAGGAGAAGATAACGAACGGCGTGGCGGTTTTCAAGGATTACCTGAAGGTGGGAAAGGCGTTCGGCTGTAACATCGTTGGCTCGGAAACGGGCTCGTTCAACGGCGACAAGTGGACGTATCATCCGCAAAACCGCACCGACGAGGCGCTGAACCGCGTCATTGCCACGTTCTCCGACTTGTGCGAATTCGCCGGGGAGCAGGGAATGAACGTCGGTATGGAGGGCGCGTTCGGGCACGTCTGTTACGACGTGAAAACGCTCAACAAAGCCGTGAAAGCAATCGGCGCGGACAATATCCGCATAATCTTCGATCTGTACAATTACCTCGACAAATCGAACGTCGACAAAATGTACGATATCCTCTCCGAGGGGCTTCAGACCTTCGGCGACAGAATATGCGTTTTCCACATCAAGGACTGCGTTATCGCCGAGGACGGCGCTTTAAAGCAGTGCGGCGTGGGAAAAGGCATTTTCGATTATGAGCGGATTCTGGGCGAGATCAAAAAAGTCTGCCCCGACGCAAATCTTGTTTTTGAGGGAACAACCGGCGAGGATATTCCGTTCGCGGTAGATCACCTCAAAGGTATAATTAGCTAACCTGCGGGTTTTCCCGCCGGAGGCGGGGAAAACCCGCTTAATCCAAACATTTTGGAAAGGAAACCGGAAAGATGACTTTAGACATCAGATACGCAAATCACCCCGATGATTCAAAACACTACGACACCGAAACGCTGAGGAATCATTACCTTATCGACAAGGTGTTTGTTGAGAACGAGATCGCTCTCACCTATTCTCATCAGGACAGAATGATCGCGGGTGGCGCAATGCCCGTCGGCAAGGAGCTCGAGCTTGGCTCCACAAAAGAGCTCGGCACGGATTACTTCCTCGAAAGACGCGAAATGGGCATTATAAACGTCGGCGGAAAGGGAACCTTAACGCTCGACGGCAAGGAATACGCGCTGGATTTCAAGGACGGCATCTACATCGGCATGGGAACAAAGGAGATCAAGTTCAAGTCCGATGACGCGAAGAACCCCGCGAAGTTCTACATCAATTCCTGCCCCGCGCACAAGACCTATCCGACGGTTTATATCACAAAGGATATGGCGGTTCACAGACCGCTCGGCACGGCGGAGAATATGAACAAGCGCGTTGTTAATCAGTACGTAAACCCCGCGGTCTGCGAAAGCTGTCAGCTCGCGATGGGCATGACGGAGCTCGCGGTAGGAAGCAGCTGGAACACAATGCCCTCTCACACTCACGAGAGACGCATGGAGGTTTACTTCTACTTCGAGGTCCCCGAGGACAACGTGGTGTTCCATATGATGGGTCAGCCGAAAGAGACGCGCCACATTATCCTGCATAACGAGCAGGCAGTTATTTCCCCGAGCTGGTCTATCCACAGCGGCACGGCAACCAGCAACTACACGTTCATCTGGGGAATGTGCGGCGAAAACCAGACCTACGACGATATGGACAATATCGGAAATCTTGATCTCAGATAATCAAGGCGTAAACGCCAAAAAATAAAATTACAGAAAACAGGAGTGTCGTTATGTCATATTTAACTTTAAAAGGAATCAACAAGATTTACCCCAACGGTTTCCACGCCGTTCACGACTTCAATCTTGCAATCGAGAAAGGGGAATTCATTGTATTTGTCGGCTCTTCGGGCTGCGGAAAGTCAACGACGCTCCGAATGATAGCCGGACTGGAGAATATCAGCAAGGGCGAATTCCTCATTGACGGCAAGAGAGCTAACGAGCTGGGTCCGCGCGAGCGCGGCGTGGCGATGGTTTTCCAGAGCTACGCGCTGTATC
>JAIDPG010000086.1 GCA_029062865.1 Oscillospiraceae bacterium | reverse complement strand
GTAGAAATCATGCGCGATACTTCACGTAGCCTGCTAGTTTCTGCGCTTCATATAATCCCGCATTATGTCGACGTAGCTTTCGAGATGCTTCGCCGCCGCGAAATTCGGGAGAGACTTGATTTTCTTCTGAATAGCCTCCAGCATTTTCTCAACGCGGGAGACCTCGTCGGTGATGTTCATATTCTGCTCGTCTATCGTCTTATCGGCTTCCGCGAGCTTTGACGTGCAGCATTTGACTATCTCAAGCGCGTAATACGGTCCTTTATCGCGGTCGCAAACAGCGTTTTCACAGATTTTTTTGATATGATTAAGCAGCTCCGGCAGCAGAATTTCCGCCCCTTTCCTGCAAAGCTCGGCGGTCTGCTCTACGCGCTCGTTTACATAGCGCTTGGAAGCCTCGCAGCCGTTTTTAAGCGAGCGCACGGAAAAAAGCGGGTTCAGATTTTCGTCAAACTCGTACCTCGGAATATCGCCGCCCTTTGTAGCAATAAGCATTGCGCTCGGCGCGACCTTGCTTGCGATCTTCCCGAGCTCCATTGCGCCGATAGAGCGCTGCTTCAGCTCGCCGTAATACTTTCCGAGCATTTTTACGGAGATGTATGAAACGATCTTCCCAAGCGGTATCTCGTTCACCGCGGACGAAAACGCGAGGTATCTGAACGCGTGAGAGCCCTCTTTATCGAGCATATTGTAGCTCATAAGCTTTTCCGCATCGTCGTCCTTCCGGAAGATATTACCCGGCGAGCACATAATCTTCAGCGCGGTTTTCTCCATTGTTTCCTCGTAGGTTTCTTCCGCCTGCGAGATGTAGCACGCCGTGAACGGCGGCCTGTCGGAGCTTATTTCAATTGCGTTGTTATACTGCTGCCAGAAGCGCTTTTTTCTGCCTTGGAAAAGATCCAGCTCGGACTTTGACATCATCGTGTTCGCGTAAGCCGTGGCGAGGTCTCTGCCCTCCTTATGCGTGAACTCCGACGTGTCGCCCGCGAACATATACGCCGCAAG
>JAIDPG010000085.1 GCA_029062865.1 Oscillospiraceae bacterium | reverse complement strand
CTATGTCTCAAAGACTTAAAGCCCCCGAAAATTTCAACGTAATCGGGCAAGACGGAGCTTCATTGTCTAGCTGGGACAAGGTAGACGGCGCGGTGGGCTATAAGCTGCAATTCTTCTCCGCGGACGACCCCGAAAAATGCATAAAAGCACGTTACGCTCAAAGCAATAGAAAGATAATTCTCGGCTTTGAAAACGGCAAGGAATATCTCGTGCGTGTCTGCGCGTTCACCTATGAGGACAATCTGGAGGTCCGCGGGAATTTCACGGGCAAGCTTCCGTTTGTGCCGGTGAGCGTAAAGCTGAAGGCACAGGGCGTGGTTTGCCTGAACGTCGGCGAAACCGAGCAGCTTATCTGCGAGTGCAACGGCGAAACGCCGATTGTGAAATATCTGTCGGAAAACCCAGAAATCGCGGCGGTAAGCCCGTCGGGAGTCGTCACGGCAAAGGCTCCCGGCGTAGGCTATATAAAGATAACCGCGACGGACGGGCAGGTTTTCCGCACAAAAATAGCGGTTGAGCGCTCGCTCATAAGCGGCAGCGGCAAGGCTGTGCTAATGCTCGCGGGAGATCTGATGTGCGCTTTAAACCACCAAAGAGCCGCGATGAAATATCTTTACGACTTTAATGACGCGTTTTCGAGCGTCCGTGAGACGCTTAAATCGGCAGATTATACGGTGGGCGTTCTTGAAACGACCTGCGTTGACAATTTGCCGTATGAGCACGAGCAGTTAAGGCTCGCAAAGGGTCAGCCGAACTGCAACTCGCCGTCGACGTTTCTGTCCGCAATAGCGAACGCGGGCTTCAACGGGCTTGTCACCGCGAACAATCACAACTGCGACACGGGAAAAGCGGGGCTGGAGGCTACCGTTGCCGAGATAAAGCGGCAGGGAATGGAAAACCTCGGCACAATGGGCGACAACCCTGTAATCGTTACGGTAAACGGCTTCAAGATCGGATTTATCGCGTGCTGTATGGTGTCTAACGGGCTTGAGGACGAGTTCGGGGAAATGCTGTCGGTCGTGAATATCATCGGCAGATACGACGACGATTATTTTACCGAGCTTGTAAACCGCGCGCGGGCAATGGGCGCGGAATATGTCATCGCTTATCAGCATTGGGGGAAAATGAACTCCCCAAAAACTGTACAGTCACAGCGCAATACCGCGAGATTTATGGCAGAATCGGGCGTTGATCTTATCGTCGGCTCGCACCCGCACGTTGTGCAGAAATTCTCGTATATCAAAACCGAAAGCGGCAGGCGCGTGCCCTGCGCGTATTCGCTCGGGAATTTCCTCACTTCGATGAGGGAAATGCGCGAAAACCGCGACAGCGCCGTTTTACGCGTGGAATTGACCCGCGGCGGCGACGGCGCCGTTTCGGCAAGGCTTTCGTATATCCCGATTTTCAACGAGGACACGGAGCAGGGTGTCGCGGCGACGATTGCGTTCCCGCCGCACGACGTAAAAAGCCGCGAGTCGTTTTTGAGAACCAAGGCGACTATCGGCACATCGATAAACCATTTCGAGTTCCGCCCGAAGGTGATGCTTTCCGGCTCAGCTATCCTTGGGGATATTTTCAAGGCGGGGAGAGGCTATCGCGTTGACAAAACGGCAATGTATCTCTCGCAGATGTCCTTAGGCTCGGAAAAGAGCTTTGAAGTTCCCGAGGACGCGAACGAGGTGCTGGCGCTTGAGATCGGAAAAGACCTCGCGGGGTATATCAAAAAAATCGCCCCCGATTTCCTCGCCGTGGATTTCTACACCGCGGCTTCAACCTCCTGCCACAGAATTGACAGTGTTAAAACCGAGGAGCCGTGCTATTTCACAAACGTAAAGAAATTCCGCCACTCGGAGTTTTTCGCGCGGCACTCTTATGAAACGATAAGAGTTCGCCCGCCGTTCGGCGAGGATATCTGGAAGCCGCTTATCAAGCGCTATTCCGAGATTATAAAAGCCTCTGTGCCGCGCGAGAGAGTAATTCTTTTCCGCTGCAACGTAAGCGGGAAGAAGTTCATCGGCGCCGATCTGAGGTCGGGCACAGCGCCCGAGCGCCGAAACAAGCTGATGCGCGAAATGGAGGACTTGTTCATCAGCATCGTAAACCCGATTGTTATCGATCTGTCAAGCCGCTTCTTTACGGAAGAGGGCGCGAGCACTATTAAGTTTGAAAACGAGTACTATTTAAACGCCTACCGCGCCGCCGCGGAGGCAATGTCGAACGGCGGGAGAACGTATATCGGTTCGCCCGACGCGGAGCTTTGGTTCGACCGTGTTATTAAGTATTACGAGAATATGACAGCGCGGTCTTATCAAAGCTGGCTTCTGGATATGAACAGCGCCGCGGACAAGATAATCGCGAGGACTACAAAGGACTTTGCGATGAGAAACCGCCGGCGCCTGCTTCACATTAAGAATTCCGGGCACGCGGATTTAAATACGCTTTCCGATTTGTTTGTCAACGACACCGGCGCGGGGGAGATAATCCGCGCGGGGGAGATCATCGCGGCGCTGGAGCGCGGCAACCTCAGCAAGCCCTACGATTTCTACGCGCCGGCGTTCGAGGGGCATTATAACATAATCAAAACTATGGTGCGCCTGCTCTCGGCGGAAACTGGTATCGCGGTGAACGAAAACACCGCGGAAATGGTATTCCTCCTTCGCGGGAAGCCGCAGTTCAAGCGCTTTACCGCTAGCGTGGAGAAAAACACAATTGACATCTGGGGCAGCTGCGTTTCGCGCGAGTCTATAAACCGCTGTAAGAACGCGTATGTCGGCGCGTATGTTTTCAAGCAAGCGCCGATACTCGCCTACGAGCCGCCGATAGATATCGAGTTCCCCGAGGGCGCGGACGCATTCTGCGGCAGCTATTGGCGCAGAAGAACGATGCGCGATTCGTTCGCGAGGAACGGCTTTGACATTCTCTGCGACAGCGAGGCGGATTGGGTAATGGTGGATCTCTACGACCTAATCTGCACGATGGAGGAGTATAAGGGCGCGTTGTTCGAGGTGGATGATTTTATCCGCCGCACCGATTTCTATAAGAATATAAAGGACGACTGCCGCGAGTGCTATCTGTTTGAAAAGCGCGAAATGAAAACCTGCTTTGAGGCTATTTCGCAATTCGCTAAGGAGATCCACAACATCTATGAGGACAAGATAATCCTCATAAAAACCGACCCCAAGGACAGCTACATCACCGTTGACAACCGCCTCCAAAAGTTTGAGGAAAACAAGCTGTTTGAGATAAAGAAGAAGTTTATTTCACTTTGCGAGGAGCGCTTCGCGTCGGTCACGGGGTGTTATGTGATCGATATTTCAAAGCATTTTTACTCGTCCGACAGATTTCCGCTCGGCGGCGCTCACATCGTCCACTATGAGGAGGAATTCTACCGCCAGACCGCCGAATACATCTCTCGCATCGTAAACGGCTGCGGACAGAAGTATTTTGATTCCGTTGACGAGAATTATATTCTTTTGAGAAATCTTAAGCTTAACAGAGATTAGTATAACGATTTTTCCGGAGAGGATAATTTAATAATATGAATATCAGAAATTCCGGAAAAATTCCGGAACATTTAAAAAAGCTCTTTGCCGCCGCTCTGGCGCTTTCGATAGCGCTCTGCGCGGGGTGTAACGGCGGGGGAGAAGAAAGCGCCGCGGAGCCGATTTCGACTGCCGAAAGCACGACACACATTCCCGTTGACGAAAGCTCGGAAGCTTCAACCGCTTCGACAAGCTCCGGCGCGGATTCAAGCGAGCCCTCTTCGATAAGCTCCGAGGCTTCGGAAACGTCCTCGGTTCCGGGGATCTCCGACAGTAATTCTGCGGATAGCTCCGAGACGGTTTCAAGCGTGACCTCCGAGCCGACATCGGAACCCGATCCGCCGCCGGTCGTTGTAGTGCCGACGATATCTGTGCCATACTCGCCCGGAACGCTTACGGCAAGCGGCGCGAACGGCTCCATTGACTACTCCAACACGTCTCAGGGATATATTTCGGTGAGATATACGGGAAGCAATCCAAAGGTAAAGCTTCAGTTAAGCTGCAACGGACGCAAACAACCCTTCGACATTCCCTCGGACGGCTCTACCGTTTATATTCCGCTTATTCTCGGGAATGGCACGTACAACGCGTATCTGGGCGAGAACGTCGCGGGAACGGCGACGTATCTCGAGGTAGTCAATTTTGATTTCAGCGTGAGCCTCGATTCCTCGCTCGCTCCGTATTTGTATCCGAACTTGTACACGAATTACAGCCAGAACTCGGACTGCGTTTACAAGGCGGCTGAGCTTTGCGCGGGGAAGACCTCGGATATCGAGAAGATAGCGGCGGTGTTCGGGTGGATAACAAGCAACGTCACCTACGACTATAATCTTGCGGCAACGGTGAAGTCGGGATATATTCCCGACCCGAACAGGACGTACAGCAGGCGCACGGGAATATGCTTTGACTACGCCTCGCTTTTGTGCGCGATGCTGCGCTCGCAGTCGATACCGACAAGAATTGTGGATGGCTACGCCTCGCCGGATATACGTCACGCGTGGAACGAGGTCTACACCGAGGAAACGGGCTGGATAACTCCCGAATTATTGCTGAAGAACGCGGGTTACAATATTGTAGACAGTACGTTTTACGCGAGCTCGACAAACAAGCCGCAGATAGCGTCCTATATTTCCAATTCGGTAAATTATACGGCGAAATATTACTATTGATATATTAAAGACGGAGGAAAATACATAATGAAGAAATTAACTTCCGATGAGGTCTCATATTTCTGTGAACAGCTCTCGCTCGTGCTGAACGCGGGTATGTCGTTTAACGACGGCTTTGAGATACTTTGCGAGGATATGGACGATAAGAAAATTTTGTCGCTTTGTACCGCAATGCGCGAGGAGCTCAACAACGAAAAATCGCTCTCCGGGGCTATGGAAAGCACAAAGGCATTCCCGGAATATGCCGTTAAAATGGTGAAAATCGGCGAGATGACGGGACGGCTTGAAAAGG
>JAIDPG010000084.1:9415-25446 GCA_029062865.1 Oscillospiraceae bacterium | reverse complement strand
GCGGGCGCTGCCGACGAGCGGCGAGGCTTCCGGCAAGCCCGTTATCGTCCTTGACGCGGGGCACGGCGGACTGGATTCGGGCGCGGTGGGAAAAGCGGGCACTCTCGAAAAGGACGTGAATTTGTCGGTCGTTTTAACGCTTCGGGAAATGTTCCAAATGTCGGGTTTTGAGGTCGTTCTGACGCGCGACAAGGACATTTCGATATACGATGACGGCGTTGTCGGGATCCGCAACCAGAAGCTCAACGATATGGATAACCGCCTGAAAATAATTCAGAGCTACCCCGACAGTATTTTCCTGTGCGTTCACCAGAACAATTATACAGACCCGCAATATTTCGGCGGGCAGATGTTCTACAACACCAACCACCCCGACAACAGAACGCTCGCGCAGATAATGCAGAACCGCTTCGCGCAGCTTCAGCCGGGCAACGACCGCGAGATAAAGCTCTCGGGCGAGGAGCTGTTTTTGCTGAAAACCAACAAAAACCCCTCTCTGATGATCGAGTGCGGATTCCTGTCAAACCCCGAGGAGGAGCAGAAGCTTGCGACTTGGGAGTATCAGCAGAAGGTCGCGTTTACGATTTATTCCGGCGTTATGGAATACCTTGATACGGCAAACGCATAAAATAATTCCCTGCTCTATTAAAAAAGGGGGAATTCTTTTCAAAAGCCCTTGAAGCATATAAATACAGTTTCCCCCGCCGCAGGCGGGGGAAACTGTGAAAAACGACTTTTTTCCAAAAAAAGCCATTGACAAATAAAAAATTTGTGGTATAATAAAGAAGTGAAAAGAATATCGGGGGAGCTTACGAGCCTGTTCCCAACAGGCTCAAGGGCTGAGAGGAAGTTCGGCTTCGACCCCAAGGGGACCAACGGTCTCCGGACCTGATTCGGATAATGCCGACGTAGGAAGTATATTGCCGCGCGTTTTCGCGTTTTATGTGCTTGCTGCGTCCGAGTTCGCTCGGGCGTTTTCTTTTCTCGGTAATTTAATTATGGATGCGCTGAATAATTTCACGTGTTTTCCCCGCCGCAGGCGGGGAAAACACCGTCACATCGGCGTTTCCTATCAAAAAGGAGAAGAAGAAATGAAAAACAACAAGGTTCGTATTTTGGTTGAGGGCGCGGTAATGGTAGCACTGGCGTTCGTGTTGAGTATGGTGAAGATTTTCAAGCTGCCGTGGGGAGGCTCGATAACGCTGCTTTCAATGCTGCCAATCATCGTTTTCAGCATAAGAAACGGCGTTGGCAGCGGGCTCGCGTGCGCGTTTGTGTATTCGCTGACGCAGTTCCTCGACGGCGTAGTCGGCGACGGATTGTTCGCGTGGGGGCTTGCTCCGCTCGATCTGGCGCTTTGCATTTTCCTCGATTACATAGGCGCGTTTACCGTGCTCGGTCTTGCGGGAATATTCCGCAAGGGCGATATGAAGGGCTGGATCGGCGGCGCGTTCTCGGCAATCGCTCTTCGTTACGCCCTGCACGTGGTAAGCGGCGCCGTGGTGTTCCATTCCACAGGCAAGCTGTGGGAGAGCCTCGGCGAGATAGCAAACCCGTGGCTGTACAGCGCGGGCTACAATGCGTGCTATATGCTCCCCGAGATGATACTTACGACCGCCGGCGCGGTGGTGCTCTTCAAAACGGGCGCTATCAAGATGATACTTAAAAGCGCGGACGTAAGCAACGCCTGAACTAAAATCCCCCGCTCCGCGGGGGATTTTTCTGTAAACCGTCAGATCTTCGTCTTCAGTTCATTTATTATTTCCAGAATATCCGCGACCGTCTTTTCAAACTCCGAGCGCTTCACGTCCGGGTCGGCGTCCTCCTTGTTTCTGGAGAAGAGCTTCGCGGTGAGCCCGCCGTCGTAGTGGTATTTTATCTCGCTGATGACGATCGGCGTAAGCGTCTCGTCCGCGTCCTCAAGCAGGATAAACCGCCCCGCCTCGAGATAGGGCAGCCCCTGCATCTCAACCTCCGCGCCGTAAAAATACAGCCCGTCGAGCTTCTCACCGATCGAGTTCAGCGTCGCCTGCGTCATATACGGATTGTAGATCTCCAGCGTGGTAAAGCGCTCCCTGCCGCCCCAGCGAAGCGTGTCCAGATCGTTTGTGGAGCGCAAGCCCTTTATCTCCGCGCGCGTAATATACCGCCTTATCTTCATACAGTTTTTCGCGTGGAGAATTTCCGTCGGCATTTCGGAGTATTTGATAAATACAAGCTCGCCGTTTCTGTCGAATTTCGCGCACGCGCAGTGCAGCGCCGCGATGTAGCCGATTATTTCCCGAAGCGTCGTCGACGGGTGCGGGAGATATGTCTTGAAGCTCCCGCACGTACCGCTGAACGTGATCCCGCCCTGCCTGCAAACCTCCGCCAGAAGCGTGTCCGCGTGCCCGCTTATCGAGCTTGCAACGTTCCCCGCAAGCGGAACGTTCAAATCGCTCATTTGGTCGTAGCACGCAAACGTCGCGCAGTTCCCGCGGAAGTAGCGCTTCGCGACGTAAAACACGCCGAGCCGAAGCCAATTCGAGCCGCCGTCAAAGCTGATGTACGCGTTGACCTTGGTCTGAAGCGCGTGTTCGGCATAATCCGTTACCGTAAACGAAAACTCGTTCGAGCACGTCGTGCCGATCGTAAAATAGTCGCCGTGCGTAACGTCGGTAAAGTCGAACTTCAGGATCCTGCCATCGTAATAGACTTTATTGCCGACTTGAATTTTGCAGCTGATTTGCCGCCCGTTGTCGGAGGCAAGCTGCTTGAAGCTTTCCATATCAAATTCCAAAGCCGTCACCTCACTTCTGCTTCATTTCCAGCGTAACGCCGCCGTACATTCGTATGCCGTTTACGGTTTTGACCTCCGCGGCGGGCTCGTTTGAAACGTGGAATTGCGCCGTCATATCGCCCTCGGGCGCGTGGAAACTCACCGTCACGAAAATGTTTTTCGTCAGCTGCCGAAGCTTTTTCAGCTCGTTTTCCGTCATCAGCCCGAACGTTACGACAAGCGCGTATTTCCGCGTCACGAGGTCGATAAGCAGCTCTCCCAGAACGTTGCACCGCACCTCGCTCTGCCGAAGCTCGCGGTTTGCGTGAAGCTCGGTAACGTTATTGAATTCCACATCGTTGATCGTGATTTTCATACAGCCTCATCTCCATTCTCACCGATAATTCTCGCCGTGAATTTCACGTGATGCGGCGCGCCCGAGCTGTCCTTGTACAGCTTCTGTTCGATGATCTCAAACGTCTCGCCGCCGTATTTCACCTTCGCGCCGACCGGGAACTCCGCCCACGTCGAGTTTTTATGATCTGCCCACACCGTGATCTCCGCGGAGTTTTTCGGGGTTCTTGTCGAGAGCCCCGAAACGCTCTGCGTTCTTTCCACGCGGACGTTCGAGATCGGCGTTTCAAGCGTTCCGGTCGTCGTCGGGAGAATAAGCACGAGGCTTTCCCCGAGCAATGCTTTCGGAATAGGCTTAACGTTCATTCGATCACCTCCAAGCTTCCCGCGCCGTAAAAGCACCCCGCCGCACAGAGCAGCTTTCTGACCGTTTCGGGAACGTCAATAACGCCGCCTTGCGAGCCTCCGGAATTGGAACAGGAATATGAAAAATCCCCGAGCGACACGCGCTCAACGTTTTCGGTCTGTTCGGACAATTCCGATTTCAAAAGCGCGTCCGCCTCGAACGCCGCAGCCTGCTTTATCATAAACGCGTTGCTTTCGCACTGCGCCATCGCCGAGTTCAGCGTTCCTCGACTGAGCGCGTTCAGAGCGGCTTCCGCGCGCTTGATGCAGCTTTCAAGCCTGTCCTCGTCCGCCTCGGCGCATTCAAACCCAAGCTCCTTGAATTCCTCAACAGTAATGATCATCGCGATACCTCCTTATAAAAAGCTTTTATATAACATCAGGCGGCGATTGTTACCGCCGCCCGTGTGTCACAAGTCGATCAGCCGAGTATTTTTCCACGCCTGCGGCGGGGAAAAATACAGGCGGCAAGTATGAACGGGGGAATAAAACGTTGGGAATTTTCGTCCTCTTCAACGCAAAGCAATTCGCCCCTTTTTATTTTCCATCGCCAACGGCAGTGGAAAATAAAAACATATCAGGACTCCGCGTCCTCTTCAACGCAAAGCGCGATAGCCGCCTTCTTGTTGTCGGGGATAAAGATGTCGTGATACTTGCGGTAGTCGATATCCCAAGCGTCCGCGAACTGGTTCTGCTCCGGGGTGATGATCTTGAGGTTGTCCGTTTTGGAGATAGCGATAGGCGCGGTGCGCGGGCAGATTATCCAGTTTATCTGCCTCGCGTCCTCATCGGGCTCGAAGCCGTCCGCACTGTCGAAAACGTAGTCGGTCTTCATTCTTGCCGACGGCACGGGAATAATCGTCACGCCGTTGATCGTCTTAACGGAAAGCTCCAGATCGCCCTGGGTGAAGTTACCGCAGTCTATCGAGTGCGTAACCTCGCTCGAAAGCATTATCATATCGTAAACGGGGCGCGACATCGCGATAACAAGCTCGCCCTCGCCGCCCGTCACCTCGCGCACCTCGCCGAGCTGCGCAAGCAGGGTGGAAAGCACGGTCGCCTTGTCGGGAGTGTACTCTTTGGTGATCTCCGCGTTTTTGGAGAGCGTCGAGTAGCGGTAAGCGTCGATCTCGGGGATAACCTTAACTCTCTGGAATTCCGCCGCGATGTTCGCCGCCGCGAGCCCGAAGCCCGTTTCGTCAACGTCCAGTGCGTCAATTCGAAGGCGCTTGCCTCTGTCCATGCTCATAACGCGCGTCTCGTAGGAATAAGTGATAGGGTTTGTAGTGTAGCCGTCGGTGCGGTTGTAAGTGCCAAGCCCTTTAAGCGCGATCTTCGGGATCTTGATCTCGTCGCCGCCGTTGTAAATGACCTGAGAAGCGTTCGCCTCCATCCAGCCCGACGTCGAGCCCTCGATGATCTGCTTGTCCAGCTCCTTCTGAAATACCTTTGCGTATTCGATCTGATTTGCCATAATAAAAGTCCTCCTTTTAATTTGATAGAGATTAGAGATTAGTTGTTAGTTGTCGGGTCTGCTGCGTTCCGTTCGGCGACCTGCCGTCGCGCCGTTTTTGCGGGATAACCTCCCAAGTTTGCGCCGCAGGTCGGTTACGGAATTGTCAACTGTTATCTGCCATCACCCGCCGCCGCACCGAATTACAAAAGATAACCTCCTAAGCTTGCGCCGCGGGCGCGTTGTAAAAACCGTCAACTGTCAACTGTAATTATCGTGCTGAGAAAATCCTGCGTATCGCGGAAAAGCCGTCCTTGCTGCCGGCGCTTTCCGCCGAGAACTGCGGAAGCTCCGTGCGGATCGCCTTCAGATGCGGGTACGCGGCGGCGATCTCCTCCGCGGCGGCGTCAGCCGTTCTCCCCGCGAGGAAAAGCCCGTAAGCCATCGCCGCGGCGTCCTCCAGCTTCTCGGGAAGAATTCCGATCACAAGCAGCTTCACCTTGATCTGCTCCTTAAGAAGCGCTGCTTGCAGCTCCTCAATTCGCTTCAAAAGCTCCGCGTCATCTGCCGCGGCTTCGGGGCTTTCCTCGCCCTCGGGAATTCCCGAAATCGGCTCCGCCGGCTTTGCGGGTTTTACCTCGCCTGCCTCCGGCTTGTTCGGCTCCGTAGGCGCAGTGAGATTTTCCTCCGCACCGTTCTCGCCGATATTTTGATTTGTGTTCGGATTAGTAATTTCGCTAGTCATTGTTATCCTCCTTTACAATAGTTTTAGCTTCCTCAAGCGACACTCCGTAAATTTCGGAGAGCGCCCGCGGCTTTGATATCAAGCCGCTTGCGTAAAGCGAGCGGGCGCGTTCGATCTTTGTGCCCTCGTCCTCGCAGACGCTGTCCGCAAAGCGGATAGAAGCGCTTTCAAGCGCGTTTCGCGAAAGCTCGCCGCTCATCTTCCCGAGAATACAGATATTCTCGAAAACGTCCGCAAGCCCGTTCACGATGAGCTTTCTGTAAAAGCACGCCGTGCGATAGGTGCGGCTGTTGCGGCTGACGACCTCCGTTGCGGTGCGCAGCGTTCCGCTCTTGAACGACAGCGCCCCCTCGGACAAGCCCGTCTGCATACAAAGCAGGTCAAGCAGCTCTTCGAGCGCCTCGATGTGCTCCGAAACGCGAAGCTCCCCGGTGTTGTCGGTGATTTTCAGCTCCTCGGTGTCAGAGGTCGAAAACGCCTCGAAAACCTCGTCGTTGACGTTGAAATACCGCTTAAGCTCGCCGTGTTCGTCATACTCTCCGCGCACCGCGTAGCTCGGCACGATTATCCGCTTACGCCCTAAGATGAACTCCCGCGTCAGGCTGTCAAACACAATATCGATAGCCTTCAGCGTGTCCTCCGAGTCCGCAAACACCGAAGCCCCGAGCGGCGGGCAATCGCGGTTTTTCCCCGCGCCCGTCCCGAAGTACGTAAACAGCGGCTTTTTCAGCCCCTTGATGACCGTTTCCTCGCGCATTTTCGGGTACAGCGCCGACAGCTCGATCTCGCGCCCGTTCTCATTGAACAGCTTGTTCGAGATCACCAAGCCGCCGTCCGCTATCTCCTGCGTTTCCGCGAGAACGTAGCTCCTGCCGTTTTCCGTGATGTTCGACCCGAACGCCCCGCCGTAAAAGCCTCTGCCGTCCCACTTCGTCGGAACGAAGCTCTCCGCGCCGACGAAATCCAGCTTCACACCGTCGCTCGCGCTGTAGACCTTAACAACGCCGCCGCCTGCCGCGAACGCTTTTTCAAGAAAATCCGGGAACCGTTCGAAAAACCTGTTCTCATCAAGCGTCTTCTTTAGAAACGCTTCCGTCTCCTTGTCAACACTGATTATCTCCGTGCCCTCGGTGAAGCACAGCCGCGCGAGCTCCGCGCAGAGCGCCTTCGCGGCGTTCGGCGTGGCGACCCTGCGCGTGCCGCCCGAGAGCCCGCCTTTGCGCGTGTATCGCCAATCGCCGCCGCCACGGTAGATATCCAGCCACCGATCAATATCGCCGGAGGCGGCGTCCGCCGCGGAGCTTTTGGCAAACCCGCGTTTGCCGAATAGTAAACTCTTTAAATTCATCTGATCCTCCTTATTTTAATTTAAATTTCAAAATTCCGTCACCGATGTCGTTCCGCGCTGCGCGCAGAACGACACCGCTGACGGAACCGGTCACGATTTTGCTTGAGCAAAATCGTGACACTTTTTGAAATTTTACACTTCGCTGGTAGTGTTAATTGGGGTTGGCATGCGGCTTTTAATGCTCCGCCCTTGTGTTGACAGGCTCGTGACGCGTTTTTGATGCGCCGCCCTTGCGTTGACAAGCTCGTGACACGCCTTTAATGCCGTTCCCTTACACTAATCTCCCCCGGATCTAAAAGTCGCGAAAAACCGTCTTACTCCGCGCTCCACGCTTCGTTGGATGTGATGTTTTTGGTCGGTGTGCGGCTTGTGCCGCTTCGCTGGTAGCGCTGCTGTTATCGGAACGCGCCTTTGATGCGCCGCCCACCCTCATTCCTCCCGCCGACTTGATACTACCACACCCCAAACTGCAAAAAACTGCACGGTTTTTGGAAACAATTTTGCAAGATTTCAAAAAAATCTTGCAAAAACACTTGCAAAATCCGAAATAAAGGTGTATTATATATGTGTACATTAAATATCTAATCCGAGGCTCTCCCCGCCTTCGGCGGGGAGAGCCTCAAAAAAGGAAATCGGCGAAAGCGCCGCGGCGCTCTGCTTTTTCGGAGCGCCGCGGAAAGCTCCGCCGCCGGATCGGGGTGTTATTAAAATGAGTCAGGACCTGCTGAAAAAAATGGAGGAACAGCTTCCGAGCTTCTCAAAAAGCCAGAAGCTGATCGCGACGTATATCCTCGCGCACTACGAAAAAGCCGCGTATATGACCGCGCTGAAGCTCGGCAACGCCGTCGGAGTCAGTGAATCCACCGTCGTGAGATTTGCGATAGAATTGGGCTTTGAGGGCTATCCGCAGCTCCAGCGCTCGCTGCAAAGCCACATCAAAAACAAGCTCACGTCGCTCCAGCGAATGGACGTAACGCGCAGCAGAATAGGCGGCGACGACCCGCTTGCCGGCGTGCTCAATCAGGACATCGACAAGATCCGCCGCACGCTCGAAACCGTTGACCGCGAGAGCTTCGACAACGCCGTCTCCACTATCGTAGCCGCGAAGCGCATATACATTCAGGGCGCGATGAGCTCCGGGCTTTTGGCGGGCTTTATGCACTATTACCTTCGTTTGATCTTTGATAACGTAACGCTCGTCGGCGCGGTCGGCACGGCGGAGCTTTATCAGCAGATGATACACATCGGCGAGGGTGATCTCCTCATCGCGATGAGCTTCCCGCGCTATGCTTCAAGCACTATCGAGGCGTGCCGTTTCGCGCACGAAATGGGTGCGCAGATTATCGCGATAACCGATGGCGAAAGCTCTCCGCTAACCGAATTCGCGCATACAACGCTATTCGCCGCGAGCGATATGGTTTCCTTCGTCGACAGCCTTGTCGCCCCGATGAGTCTGATAAATGCGCTTATCGTCACCGTTTCCACCGCCAACCGCTGCCGCGTCGAGCGCACGTTCGGCAAGCTCGAGCAGCTGTGGGACAGCAACGAGGTCTATAAAAAGGACGTTTAAACCCGGCTGGGATTAAGGAAATAATCGTATGAAAACCGAAATTATGAAGAGGATAAACGATCTGTTTGATTCGTATGATTTGTTTTCTTCACGCAAGGAAAAAGTGATTGAAGCGGTCAAGAAGGAATTTCCGGATATAACGGATGCGGAACTTAAAGAATTTAAGGAGTATCTGGAAGGATTCTATCATTATTGTTTGGAGTACGGCGACAAATTAGCGCAAAAATTTAAAACGCCGTTTTTTCCGGGAACCGAGGAAGCCGAGAAGGAAGTCGCGGAATACGTCGCCGCTTGTCGGGAAAAATACCCCGAAATAGATGAGAAACACATCATTGGGATTTTTTCAATGGATTGTTGGTTATCGAACAGATAACCGATTATCAAATAAAGGGTGGAATATGTTTGATACAGACATAATAATAGTCGGCGGCGGCGCGGCGGGAATGATCGCCGCTATCTTCGCCGCCCAAAACGGCGCGGACGTGCTGCTGCTCGAAAAGAACGAGCGCCTTGGGCGCAAGCTCGCGATCACGGGCAAGGGGCGCTGCAATGTCACGAACAACTGCAATTTGCAGACGCTTCTGGATAATATCCCGAAAAACGCGCGGTTTTTGTACGGCGCGTTTTCGCGCTGGTCGCCGCAGGACACGATGCGCTTTTTCGAGAGCCTCGGCGTGCCGCTGAAAACCGAGCGCGGCAACCGCGTTTTTCCCGTTTCCGATAAAGCCGCCGACATCGTGAGCGCCCTCACAAAGCGCCTCGGCGAACTCAATGTAACAATAAAGCGCGAGAACGTCCGCTCCCTGATTATCGAAAACGGTGCTTGCCGCGGCGTGAACACGCGGGGCGGGCAGTTCAAAGCGGACGCGGTGATCCTCGCGACAGGCGGCGCGTCCTACCCGAAAACGGGCTCGGACGGCTTCGGATACCGCCTCGCCGAGCAAGCGGGGCACAAGATCATCCCCCCACGCCCGTCGCTCTGCCCGCTCGTGACAGAAGAAATGTGGGTAGCCAAAGCCGCAGGCTTAACGCTGAAAAACGCCGCGATAAAGCTCACTTACAACGGCAAGCCGATTTATGAGGACTTCGGCGAAGCCGCGTTCACGAACGACGGAATAAGCGGCGCGACGGTTCTGAGCGCGTCCGCGCATATTCCCGAAGCCGCTGTCGGGGAGCAATTGTCAATTGTAAATTGTACGTTGTCAATTGACCTGAAGCCGGCTTTAAGCGAGCAGCAGCTCGACGCGCGTATCCTGCGAGACTTCGCGGCGCTCCGCGGCAAAACGCTCGCCGACGCGCTCCGCAAGCTGCTCCCAAGCGAGCTGATAGCGCCGTTTTCCGAGCTTTTGGAGCTCCCGCTTGACAAAAGAACTGACGAAATCAACAAAGTTTCTCGTAAGAATTTGGTAAAACTGCTGAAAAATCTCACTCTGAACCTAAAAGCCTTACGTCCGATAGACGAGGCGATAATCACGCGCGGCGGCGTAAGCACCGCCGAGATCGACCCGAAAACAATGGAAAGTCGGCTTTGCGACGGGCTTTTCTTCGCCGGGGAGCTTATCGACGCGGACGCGTACACGGGCGGCTTCAACCTCCAGATAGCGTTCGCCACGGGCACGCTCTCGGGGGCGTCGGCGGCGGAATTCGTGAAAAATAGATGAAAAAAGTTTAAAAACCCCTTGCAATTTCTACACGGATATGTTATAATAAATTTGATAACTATAAGGGTAAAAGGGGATTAGTGTATCTTTTCTCGGATTTTACAAAATTTACCATTTCGGAGTGGATCGAACGTTGGAGAGCAAAACGAGTTCTAAGCCCATAGCCGTCGCTATCGACGGACCTGTCGGCGCGGGGAAAAGCAGCATCGCGCGCGAGGCTGCGAAGCGTCTCGGCTTCATTTATTGCGACACGGGCGCACTTTATCGCGCGGTGGGGCTGTTTTGCGTAAGAAACGGCGTCAACACGAAAAACGCCGCGGACGTGGCTTCACAGCTCGATAAAGTCCACATCGAAATTCGCTTGGTAAACGGCACACAGCTCGTTTTCCTGAACGGCGAGAACGTTTCCGAGGAAATCCGCCTGCCGGAGATCTCAATGGCAGCAAGCGCGGTATCTGCCGTGCCCGAGGTTCGGGCGGCGCTGCTTGATTTGCAGCGGGAAACCGCCGCGAAAAGCTCCGCGATAATGGACGGGCGCGACATCGGAACGGTGGTTTTGCCGAACGCCGACGTGAAGATCTTCCTCACCGCAAGCCCGGAGATTCGCGCGAAGCGGCGCTTTGACGAGCTTAAGGCTAAGGGCAGCGACACAACGTTCGAGGACGTTCTGCGCGACCTCAACGAGCGCGATTACGCCGACACACACCGCGAGACCGCCCCGCTCAAACAAGCGGACGACGCGGTTCTTGCCGACACGTCCGAGCTTGATTTCGAGCAGTCGGTTGAGCTGGTTTGCGGCATTATAAAGGGCAAAACAGCGTTATGATCCTCTATAAGCTTGCAATAGTGCTCGTCACGCTTTTCTTTCACATTAAGTATAAAATCACGATAGTCGGGAAAGAAAATATCCCAAAGGAAAAGGGCGGGCTGATAATCGCTTCAAACCACGTTTCCAACTACGATCCGCCGTTTATCGGCATCGTTTTTAAGAGCAAATATACGTTTATGGCGAAGGAAGAGCTTTTCAAAAACCGCTTCTTCGCGTGGCTGATAAGAAAGCTCGGCGCGTTCCCCGTAAAGCGCGGCGCGAAGGACTTCGCGGCGATCGATACGGCGATAGAAAGCCTTCATAACGGCAGAACGTTCATCATTTTCCCGGAGGGCACGCGCTCGAAAAACGGCGAGCTCGGAAGACCTAAAAGCGGCGTTTCGATAATCGCGGTAAAGGCGAAGGCTCCGGTCATTCCCGTGTTTATAAAGTACGGAAGAAAGCGGTTCCGCCGAAGAGCGCTTATGTCGATAGGCGAGGTTATCCCCGCGGAGGAGTTCGCGGTTGACGAAACGGACAAACACGCCATTCATTCGATAAGCAACAGGATAATGGGCAGCATTGCCGAGCTGAAGGCAAACGCGCCCGATATAGACGCCAAACACAAATCAATTCAATGAAGATAGAAATTGCCGACAAGGCGGGCTTTTGCTTTGGAGTAAAGCGCGCGATTGATCTTGCAATAGGGCTTGCGGAAAACGCCTCCGAGAAATTCGGCGAGGTTCTGACGCTCGGCGAACTTATTCATAACGAACGCGCGGTAAAAGCGCTCGAAGAAAAAGGCGTTTTCGCGGTGAATTCCGTGGAGGAAGCCGCGGGGAAGCCCCTTGTGATACGCTCTCACGGAGTGCCGAAAGCGACGCTCAAAGCGGCGCGGGAAAGCTCCCCGGAGGTTATCGACGCTACGTGCCCGTTTGTTAAGGAAATACACAAAATCGCCGAAAGCGTCCCGGAAAGCGGGTCGTTAATCGTGCTCGGCGACAAAAACCACCCCGAGGTTATCGGGATAGTCGGGAACGCGAAATGCACGGCGTTCACGGCGATGACCTTCGACGAGGTTTGCGAGGTTCTGGATACAGACCCGCCGAAGCCCGTTGCAATGGTCGTTCAAACCACCTTCGACAGCAGCGTTTTTTCGGAGATCTTCCAAAAAGTCAAAGAAAAATACGGCTGCGTTGAGATACACAATACGATATGCACTGCGACCGTGAAGCGACAGGAAAGCGCACGGGAGCTTGCAAAACGAGCTGCTTTGATGATAGTTGTCGGAGGACGCAGCAGCTCAAACACGAGGAAGCTCGCGGAGATCTGCGAACGGCACACCAAAACCGTTTTCGTAACGTCCGCAGAGGAAATTCCTCAGCGGATCTTAGAAGATCTGCAAGCCGATAACAGCAAAGCTGTCATCGGAATAACGGCAGGGGCTTCAACTCCCGCCGATACCATTAAGGAGGTTCATGACAAGATGAACGAAGAGATCACCAAAATTAACGAAAATGAGGAGGACTTTGCTTCGCTGCTCGAGCAGGATCAGTCTTTTAACAGATTATATAACGGCAAAAGAGTAAAAGCTACGGTAGTAAGCGTTTCCAAAAAGGAAGTAGTCGTTGAGGTCGGCGCGAAGCAGACAGGCTACATAGTCCGCGAGGAGCTTACCAACGACCCGAGCGCCGACATCGAGGACATTGTAAAGGTCGGCGATGTTATTGATGCCGTTGTAATCAAGGTAGACGATTCCGTGGGCACCGCGGCGCTGTCCAAAAAGCGCGTTGACGCGCAGCTTGGTCTTGAGAAGCTTGAGGAGGTAAAGGACTCCGGCGAGGCTGTCGAGGGCAAGGTTACGCAGGTCGTAAAGGGTGGCGTTATCGTTATCTTCGAGAACACCCGCGTATTTATCCCCGCGTCTCATACGGGAATTCCGCGCGGCGGCAAGCTCGAGGAGCTTCAGGGCAAGACCGTGAAGTTCGAGATCATTGAGGTTTCCAACGAGCGCGGCGGCAGAGTTGTAGGCTCCATTCGCCAGGCAAGCCGCAAGGTTCGCGACGCGGAGCGCGCGAAGTTCTGGGAGAGCATTGAGGTCGGACAGAAATTCGAGGGCGAGGTTCGCTCTATCGAGAATTACGGCGTGTTTGTTGACATCGGCGCGGTTGACGGTCTCGTTCACACCGCGGATCTCACTTGGAACAGAGTAGGTCACCCGAAGGACATCGTAAAGGTCGGCGACAAGATCACCGTAATCGTAAAGAGCTTTGACCCGGAGAAGAAGAGAGTTTCCCTCTCCGCGAAGGATCCCGAGGACAATCCCTGGACTAAGTTCGTAGCGGAATACGCGAAGGACGACGTTATCAAGGCGACGATCGTGTCTATTACGGAATTCGGCGCGTTCGCGCAGATCATTCCGGGCGTTGACGGTCTTATCCACATCTCGCAGATCTCCACTGAGAGAGTCGCGGACATCAACACGGTGCTTAAGGTTGGCGACACGGTTGACGTTAAGATCATCGACATCGACAACGAAAAGAGCCGCGTAAGCCTCTCTATCAGAGCGCTTTCCGAGGACGCGCCCGCAGAGGACGCCACCGATTGATAATAATAAAGCTTCCCCGCTTTTGCGGGGAAGTTTTTTGCCTATTTTTGAAAGGAAAAGACCCTATAATCCTACAAGAAATCCCCCGCGTAAGCGGGGGATTTCTTATCTCTTACCTCTAAATCTCTAACCTCTAATTACCAAGCCTTGTTTGCCGGGTCGGTTGGGACGGGGATGGTTGTCGAGCGGGAGGTACTCTCTATACTGTAGTCGATGTACTTATTCCACTCCTTGCTGCACTCTTGCTCGGTGATGTCCTCGCCGTTCAGCCGATAGTATCGCTTTGACGTCTGCTCCTTCTCGTCGAGTATCTCCGTTCCCCGTTCAAGGAACGGCACGAGCGTGATGACGCCGTTCTCGTCAACGAGTATCTTGTTTATGCTCGCCTGTGTAACCGACATTCTACTGTCGCTTGAATCGACTATCTTCAGTATTTCGTAGTATGGGAAGTAATTGTCGCCGCTGACGTTTCGATACCAGACCTTCTCCGGAGCGCTGCCCGTATAATTGATTTCTCTGATCGAGCGAAGTGTTTCGGTGTCAAAGCTGCCGACCTCCTTCAAGCCGTCCGCGGTTTTCGCGAATACATAAATACCCATAATGTCGCATTGCTGCGGCGCAAGCAGAAGCTCCTTCGTGCCGTCGAGGTCGATGTCGCGCTCCGCTTCACGCCAGCAGTCTTTCCAGTCGTCGGGAATGTCGTGGTTTGCCTTCAGCAGCTCGCGGCACTCGTCGGCCTCCTCCGCGGTGAATTCGGTGTAGATTTTCGGAATATACGGATAGTTGTTCCAGCGTCCTATAAACTCCGCCTTGCTTATGCTGTTGCCGTAGCCCGTTTTGTACAGCTCTCGGTCTTCATAGCTGAATTTCTCAAGCATCGTGGTCTCGGTTATCTCGTCCGTTTTGGGGCTGATGGAAAGCATTTGAATGCTCTCGCGCATATAATCCTCGGTTTTGTCGATGCGGTAGTAGTAATACGTGTCGTAGGTCGTCGGGCGGTGTTCAAGGTCGATGTCGGCATAGCCCATTCCGAACGAGCCGCGGTCGCCGAGGCGGTATGTTTCCCCGACCGCCGTTGACAGCACCTTCACCTTGTTGAACACCCGCACGCCTATTTCGGGAATCGCGCGGCCGTCAATCTGCGGAATTATAAAATAGAAGTAACGCGCGTCGCCGAGCCCGAAGGTCTTGATAACGCGCCACGAGGTAACGTCCCCGATAATATCCGGGTTCTCTCCGGCAACAATACCGCAGCAGTCGAAGATGAATTGCTTTTCCAAGTCCTCCGGCGTAAAGTCCATATTGACGTCGCAGGTCGGCGTGTACGCGCCGCGCTCGAAGTCGGAAAGCATATTCATATTCGGAGCGATTTCTTCCGCCGCGGAGCTTTCGCTGCGCTCTGCCGCAAGGCGGCTCAAATGCGGCGCGGCAACTCCCGCACCGACAGCGACCGCAAGTACGGCCGCAATCGGCGCGAGTATTTTAAGCGGAGTAATCCGCGCTTTGCCGGGCTTCGCAACACTAGGCGAATCGTCAAGGTCGTCAAAAAAGGCTTCGTTGATATATTTTTGCTCAACGTCTCCCAATGTATCGAAAAACTCTTCTTTCTTCATAAATCAAACCCCTCCTTGTCAAGGTGCTTTTTGAGCTGTTTTTTGGTGCGATTGAGGCTCACCGAAACGCTGTTCTCGCTTTTTCCGTAGCGCCGCGCGATGTCGCGGACGCTTTCGCAGCAGACAAACCGCAGCACGAAATAGCAGCGGCTCGTTTCGGAAAGCCTTTCGAGGAAGCGGTTTATCGAGGCGGCGAGCTCCTTTCGCTCAATGTCTTTTTCGACGCTGCTTCCGTCCGAGACGATCTCCGAAAGCTCCCCGAGCAGCACCGCGACCTCTCCGCCGCCGCGCTTGCCCGCCGTCATCTTGCGATAGCGCGACAGCGCGAGGTTTCGCGTTATTGCCGCGAGGTACGCCGGGAAAATGTCCGGGCGCTCCGGCGGAATGCTCTCCCACACCTTGAGGTACACGTCGTTGACGCACTCCAAGGCGTCCGCGTCGTCGCCGAGAATATTCCGCGCGATTTTCTCGCAGTATTTCCCGAACCGTTCCTGCGTTGCGGCGATCGCGCGCTCGTCGCGCCGCAGATACAGCTCGATGATCTCCTCGTCGGTCATATCCTCACCTCATTTCCTCTTTCACTAATATTGACGCAAAAAATTTTCATATCTTACTTATATTATAACATATTTTTAAGCCAATCGTATGCGGACTTGAATTTTAATGTTTATCCTGTTAAAGATATTATGTTGTCTTTATTATAACACA
>JAIDPG010000084.1:0-9405 GCA_029062865.1 Oscillospiraceae bacterium | reverse complement strand
ATCTAAGCGCCGTCGGCGCGGCGGCGCGAAGCGCCGTGTTTTTGCGAAGCGAAAACGATTTGTGTTTCAATAAAAATGGCGAACGGCAAAGCCGTCAAGCCGCGAAGCGGCTTGAAAAACCGCCAAAGGCGGTTTCCGCCATTTTTATTATAGCACATATTTTAAGGCGCGGGTATTTTTTTATTCTCCGTTGACTTTTTGCGCGGGTTGTGGTATAATATAAAAAATGAGACGAAGGGAGGAGCCATAATGTGCGTTTATAAAATCGAGGAAATTGCAGAGCGTGTGCGCCCAGTTGCGGAACAGTATAAACTTTCGAAGGTGTATCTGTTCGGCTCCTACGCCCGCGGGGAGGCTACCGAAGAGAGCGACGTGGACTTGCTTGTGGGCGCGGAGAATGTACACGGCTTTGCGTTTGGCGGGCTGTACAACGACTTGCAGGAGGCACTTGGAAAGGAGCTTGATTTGATAACATTACGCGGGCTTTATAGCGAGTATAGAACCGATTGGCTGTCGGTGCGGCTGCGCAATGCTATTGAGCGGGATAGGAGACTGATTTATGACGAACAAGGATAACGATATTCTTATGTTCATTATGCACTATTGCAAACGCGTGAAGGAAGATATTGAAAGGTTTGGCGATACAGTCGAGGACTTTAATCTCAACCTAACTTTCAGAGATTCCGTCAGCATGAATATTTTTCAAATAGGAGAGCTTGTCAACAAGCTGTCCAAGGAGTTTAAAGAAAGCACCGCGAAGGAGTACATTGGAAGCAAATTTACGGTATGAGAAATCGCTTTGCGCACGGCTATGGAGAGGTGAATTTCGAAGTTGTTTGGGAAACCGCTGTCTACGACGTTCCCAAACTGCTCTCATTCTGCGAAAAAACAGTTATAATTGAGAAATAACAAAATATCCCCGCGTGAGCGGGGTTTTTTAATTAGCGCGAAGCAACCACATCAAAAATCTCAAAATTTTTCAACTTTCCCTTGACTTTTTTCACAAAATGTAGTACAATTAAAATAGATTATTATGGCGAAGTATGCTTTAAAATATTACCCTATGAAAGGATAAATATAATGGAGAGAAAATACACCGTCCTTATCGTGGACGATTCGGAGAATAATATCGAGATTATGTCGGAGATGCTGCGCGAGGATTACGAGCTTGTCACGGCGACCAACGGCATAGACGCGCTGGAGGAAATGCGCGGCGAAAACCGTCCCGACGTCGTGCTGCTCGATATGTTGATGCCCAAGCCCGACGGCTATGACATTCTCAGAATAATGAGCGAGGACGAGGTTCTGCGGTTTATTCCCGTCGTCGCGCTAACGTCCGACAGCGACCCGAACGCGCGTGCGCGCGCCTTCGAGCTCGGCGCGGTGGATTTCCTGTCGCGCGGCGAGGATATGAGCTTTATTCGCTATCGCGTTCGCAGCGTCCTGCGCCTTTGCGAAATGGACAAAATGCGCCGCGAAAACGAGCGCCTCCGCGGGGAAATTACGTCGGAGCGGCGGCTTTCCGTGCTTATGGATAACCTCCCTGGCGGCGTTGCGACTATTCGCACCAACGGCGTAAAATGCGAGTGTACATATTTTAATAACAAGCTGATAAACCTCTTCCATATGGGCGAGGATCAGTTCGCGATGCAGTTCGCGGTGCCCAAGCGCCCCGACTGGCTGGAGGAAATAGTCACCCGCGCGAAGTCCGAGGAGAATTTCACGTTCGAGTTTTCGGTTGACAACAGAAATGAGCCCGGCGCTCGCCAGTGGATCCGCGTGGCGGCGGACAGCATCGGCGAAACGGATGGCATGAACGAGCTCTACTGCGTCTTTCTCGACATCAACGCCGAAAAGCAGCAGGAGCTCCGCGCCGAGGAAAGCGGCAAGCGCCTCCGCGAAAATCAGTCGCTGCTCCAGACCGTTTTCAACAACGCCCCCGGCGGAATATCCTTCTCGGAGCGCGACGACAACGGGCGCTTTCATACGGTTTTCATCAGCCGCGGACTGGCGAAAATGCTCGGCTTCTCGAGCATTGAGGAGTGCCTCGCGGTTATCTCGCAGAACCCGTCCTACGGCATTACTACAAACGACACAATGACGATAAAGCGCCTCATCTCGGAGGTCCCCGAGGACGGCGGCAGTTTTAAGTACGCGTTCCGCGTTGATATCAACAACGGTCACGTGCTCTGGGTTTCGATGCGCTGCCAGCTCACTTACGGCGACAACGGCAAAGTGAATATGTACTCGTTTATCACGAACCTCACGAAGGAAAAGCGCTACGAGGACGAGCTGCGCACCGCCGCTTATTACGACACGCTTACGGGCTTGTACAACCGCCACGCGTTCTTAAAAACCGCGCGCGAGACGATCGACGAAAACCCGCTTACTCAATTCTCGCTGATGAGATTAAACATCGGCTCCTTTAAAGTCGTAAACGATTTGTTAGGGCGCGACGTCGGCGACAAGGTTCTTACGGTAATAGCAAACGCTGTCCGCGAGCTTTTCACGAACAGGGGCATTTACGCGCGTTTTTTCGCGGATAATTTCTTGGTATTAACGCCGTATAACGAGCGCGGCGTTCACCCGAGGACGCTCCTCGCGGCGGTTCAGAAGGCGGTCGCGGAAAGCGGGCTGCTGTCGCACGAAATTCAGTATTACATTGGCGTTTACACGATAACGGACCGCTCTATGTCGATAGAGAATATGGCTGACCGCGCCGCGATAGCTTGCCGCTCGATAAACGGAAGCTTCCAGGAGCACATCGCTTATTACGACGAGAAAATGCGCCTTGCTATGCTGGAGGAGCAGTCCGTAGTAGACGACAGCCGCCGGGCGCTGCAAAACGGCGAGTTCTGCGTTTACTATCAGCCCGTTTACGGCATCAAGGCGAAGAAGTTCGTCAGCGCCGAGGCGCTTGTCCGTTGGAATCACCCGACAAAGGGCATGATAAACCCCGGCAAGTTCGTCCCCGTTTTCGAGAAGAACGGCTTTATCGCCGAGCTCGATCTTTACGTTCTCGAGCAGGTGTGTGTTTATATGAAATGGCGGCGCGATAATAACCTGCCGCAGTTCCCGATTTCCGTGAATATCTCGCGTATGAGCCTCTACGACCCCAAGCTCTACGAAACGATAAGCGGAATTACGGACAAATACGAAATAGACCCGAAGTTCTTCCGCATAGAAATAACCGAAAGCGCCTACAACGACAACCCCGCGCAGCTTCTCGAGACGATAGGCAAGCTCCGCGGAAAGTGCTATCCCGTGCTTATGGACGACTTCGGAAGCGGCTATTCGTCGCTGAATACGCTGAAAGATATTCCGATAGACGTGCTGAAGCTCGATATGAAGTTTATGCAGGGCTTCGAGAAAAACGGCAAGGTCGGCACGATCGTGACGTCCGTCGCGAGAATGTCCAAATGGCTGAATATTCCGCTGCTTGCCGAGGGCGTTGAAACAAAGGCGCAGTTCGACTTTTTGTCGAGCGTCGGCTGCGCGTATATCCAGGGCTTCTACTTCGCGCGCCCCGTGCCCGAGGAGGAGCTGACGCGTCTCATCGCGCTGGAGGGCGTGACGGGCAAGGCGGAGATCGAGACCTACGCGCTGGGCGACGACGTAAACGAGCTTCTCGGAAGCAACGCGCTTGTCTCCAAGCTGATAAGCGGCGCGTTCGGCGGCTTCGGCATTTACGAGATGTACGACAACAAGCTTGAGGCTCTGCGCGTAAACAACGGCTATATGAAGATCATGGGCTACACGCCCGAGGACTTCAACGAGGAGAACGTAAACGTCTGGGAGCTTATGGTGCCCGAGGACGCTGAGCGTTCCCGCGAAGCGTGCCTTGAAGCGCTCCGCACGGACGAGGCTGTCCACGCGACAGTTCGCCGCTATGACAAAAACGGCAGCGTGCGCGTGCTCGACGGTGTTCACCGTCGGCTTGGCGGAACGTACGAAAACCCGATACTCTGCATCGCGTTCAACGACATCACCGAGCAGCTCGAAAGCGAGCGGCGGCTTCGTCTTGCCTATAATGAGATCGAGGAGGTTCTCGGCGCGACCGATTCTGTCATCACGGATATTGATATTGAAAACGACTCTAATTTCAGCATCGGCGATCTTTCGGATTACGGTATAGATCTGAACAAGCTGAAGGGACTTGATCAAGCCAGAGAAAGGCTCGGCGATCTTGTCCACCCGGACGACATCCGGACGGCGATGGAGTTCAGCGGTATCCGCGAGCCCGGAAAATATTCCGAGGAGCTCCGCCTTTTAAACAGAAAAGACAACCGCTATTACTGGTGGAGATTTACGATCGTACACACGACAAACGAGGCGGGCGAGATCGCGAGAACACTCAGCGTCGCGAACAACATCGACGCTCAGAAGCGCGCGAAGCTCGAGCTTGAGCAGGAGCGCGTAAACGTCGACAATGTAATGAACAAGATAGGCGCGGGAATACTCACGCTCGAGGTTTCTGGAGACAAAAAAGCGCATATCATCTTCAGCAACGAAAGCTTCTGGAGAATTATCGGCGTTGACAGAACCGACGACCTCTCGTTCTTTGAGAAGGTCTACTCGGGCGTTGACGAGGAGGGTCTGCAAAATATCGAGGACGCGGTCAAATCAGGCGGTAAGTCGAACATTATTTATCATATAACTCGCGGGAACGGCGAGAAAGCCGTGCTGGAGCTTTCCGTAGCGCTTTCAAGCGTCGACGAAGACAGCCGTGTTTATATGATAATCATCTTGGATATTTCCGATCGATATAACGATCGTTTGAAATTTGAGGCTATCGTCCGCAACTTCCACGAGGGGCTCGCGCTTGTTCAGTTAAGCGCCAAGGGCGTTGAGATAACCTACGCCAACGAAAAATTCTACAACGTGCTAGACGTCGCGCCCGAAAACACCGAGCGCATTGACGAGCTTATCCAGACGGCAATGGACAGCGGTGCGGGCACGGGCGACGTGCAGATTACGCGCAACGGCTCCGTTCACGTTGTGCGAATTCGCGTTGACGAGATAGGCACAACGGGCGTGGGCGTTACAAGCTGCATAGTTGCAGCAAGCGATGTTACGCTCGCGAGAGCGGAATCCAAAAACCGCATTGCCGAGCGCACTTCAAACGCCGACGCGGGGCTTTACGACGAGGTTGCGGAGTTAAACTACTCCGACCGCACGACAAGGCTCACCTACCACCGCCGCGACCCCGAGCGCATCAAGGGCGCAAAGCCCGCGTCTCTCGACGCGACCGTGAATTCCTGGGGCAAGAAATACGTCGCGGAAAAGGACTTCAAAACCTTCGAGGAGTTTATCTTCGCCCCCGCCGACAACCCCGACTTCACGGACAGCTATTGCGTTGTCGACGTTCTTGACGCTACCGGCGACGGCGAATATCACAGTCTCGGAATGGTGCTCGTGCGCCTCACTGCGGACGTTTGTATGCTGTTTATCAGAGACAAGGCGCGTGTTGACGATTCCGTAACGCTCGCGCAGGTTGCCGAGCTGAACCGCATTTACGGGCTCGTCGCGGAGCTTACGCACACGACGGTTATCGAGATAGACCACGTAGAGAAAAAGACCACCTGCTCGCCGTCTATCGTCGAGTATTACACGGGCGATCTGACATACGGCGACGTTAAAAACGACGAGACCGCGAAGCAGGGACCTATCGTCCACCCCGACGACCTTGCAAAGTACGCGAAATTCGTCGGCAATGTTTACAGCATGGATAAGCCGCAGTCCGTCACCGTGCGAATGAAAATGGCGGACGGCACGTTCAAGTGGAACAGGCTTACTATTTCCGTCAACAGAAGCAAGGACGGCAGAGTGCTCACGTCGCTTTCTACGATAAACGTCGTGCACGATGAGGTTGTCGCGCGCGAAAGAGCGCGCCAGACCGACGAGCTCCTCCGCCGCACGGTTTCGCATATCCCGATGGGCGTGGGCGTTTCCAAGCTCGAGGGCGACGACCTTGTTGTGCTTTATCGAAGCGATTATGTCAACAAGATTTTCGGCGATGACAAACAGGCGCTCGAAAACTATTTCGATATGGCGCGGGCGTTCCTCAATAACAGGGTTTATGTTGAGGAAGGCGACGAGGGCAGCAAGATAACTCAGCTAAAACGCGCAAACGGCGCGGCTCTCTGGGTGGCAACGCACTATCGCATAGTAAGTGACGATGATTCCGTAATGGCATACGTCGCGCTTTCCGACGTTACCGATCAGGTAGAAAACCGTATGCGCGAGGAGGCTCGCGAGGAAACGTATCGAATGGTGCTCAACGGCAGCGGGATCATGGTTTTCGATTACAATCCGCGCACCGACAAATTCAAGTTCCTTATCCACTCTGGCGAAAGCGAAACGCAGGTGGTCGAGAACATTTCGGAGCGAATTCAGATGTTCGCTATGGTGCCTCCCGAAGACCGCGAGGTGTTCCTTGGCACGTTGTTGAAGCTCTCCAAAAATCCCGGCGAGGAGGAAGTCCTCATTCACGTTGTCATCGGCGGATATCCGCGGCGCTATAAGGTATTGTACAAAAGCATTCTCGACGAAAGCGGAAATATATTCAAGGTAGTGGGAATGGCGCAGGACGTTGAGGACGAGGAAATGCGCCTCGAAAGCGTCCAGGCAAAGGCGATGTACGACACGCTGTGCGTCGACATCTTCAACAAGCAGACCACCGAGGAGCAGATCCGCGCCGAGCTCGAGCGCAGCACGGGCGGCGCGCTGATGATGATAGACGTGGACGATTTCAAGAGCATAAACGATACGCTCGGGCATATGTTCGGCGACGAGTTTTTGAAGAAGTTCGCGTCCACGATAAAGGCGGAGTTCCGCGAGACGGATATTGTCGGGCGCTACGGCGGCGACGAGTTCTTCGTGTTCCTGCCGCGCGCGACCTCAACGCTCGCCGAAACTAAAGCGCACAAGCTTCTCGAGCATATTATGCAGATTAAAGTGCCCCTCCCGGGCGGCGTTAAGAGCAGTATCGGCATCGCGTCCGTTTCCCCCGCGAACCGCGAGTACAAGCGGCTTTTGAAGCAAGCGGACAGCGCGCTCTATCAGGCGAAAAACCTCGGCAAAAACCGCGCCGTGCTTTACGACAGCGCGACAATGAGCGAGGAATCCTACCGCACCAAGGACATTGCCGATCACGGCAGAGCAAAGACCGTCCAAAGCTCCAACCCGGACACCGCCGCTTCGGTAATAATGCGCGTGATAAGCTCGCTTTATTCCAGCTCGGACGTAAACGAGGGCATAAACGGAATTTTGGCGTTTGTCGGCAAGCTGTTTGACGTAAGCCGCGCGTATATCTTCGAGGACACCGACGACGGGCTTTATTGCTGCAACACGTTCGAGTGGTGCGGCGAGGGCGTGCCGTCCGAGAAGGAGTCGCTCGCGAGGGTTTCCTACGAGGAGGATCTCGGCGGGAATTATCGCGACAATATGGACGACGACGGGATATTCTATTGCCACGACATCAACGAGCTCCCCGACGCGCAGCGCGAAATTCTCTCGCGGCAGGGGATAAAATCCGTATTGCAGTGCGCGATTTTCGATAATGGCAAGTACAAGGGCTTCGTTGGCTTTGACGAGTGCCGCAGCAACCGCTTCTGGACGCAGGATCAGATAGATTCGCTTGTGATAATCTCGAAGGTGCTTTCGATGTTCCTTATGATGTACCGCACAAGAGCCGTCGCGGTGAACAGCGCGCAGAGCCTCAAATCCGTGCTTGACAACTTCCCGCAGATGCTCTTCATCGCGGACGCGGAAACGCTGGAAATTCTCTATTGCAACAAGGCGCTCGATAAGCGTTTCGGCGAAAGCGAGCTCGGCAAGCGCTGCTACGAGGGACTTTGTGACGGCGACCCCAACGGGACCTGCCCCGTAAAGCAGCTTCACAAAGCAGGCAGCATCGAAGCGTTCAGTTCCGCGCTTAACGAGAAGATCACTTCTCAAGCAACGGAAATTCAATGGAACGGAAAGAGAGCATTCCTTATTTCGGTAGACTAAAAAAATCCCCCGCTTCGCGGGGGATTTTTTAGATAGCCGCCGCAGGCGGCGTACCATAATTGTCAATTATCAATTGATAAAAAACGTCAGCTTTTTATCTCAAGTGAACTCTTAAGCGGATCACTCACCATTTTCCGGAAGTTCCCGGCTCTCTTCACGCCCTGAACGTACCAGTCCATAGTGTCAATCTGCTTGTCGGTCATAACGTCCGTTTCGAGATAGCGCGTGCTGCCGTTCGTGTCCTTCAGCGGGCCCTTGAACACCTTCGCCGAGCCGTTTGTAAGGCGCGGCACGATCGCGTCGATAAGGTGCTGCGAGCCGTTGGCCGCCTCGGGAAGCGCGTTTGAAACGTTCACGACGTTGTTGCCCATCTCCCCGATAAACACATCGGGAGTCCACGTGTCAAGCTTCATCGATTTGAACTGCGCGAGGAAGAAGTCGTCGCGGTGGCAGTAGAAGTACATCAGCATCTTCGAGTAGTCATGCTCGACATCATATTCCGAATAATCGAGGTTTCCGATGAACTTAACTCCCTTTTTCTGGCAGTAATCCGCCGAGTGCCCGGAGTTCGTGTAGCAGACAATAACATCGCAGCCGTTGTCGAGAAGCGCGTCTATAGCCTCTTCGATCTCGCTGTTTTTCTCAGCGCCCGCCACATAGACCTCCGCGCCGCCGTCGTTCACCACAAGCGTCCCGAGCTGAACGGCGTTTATCACGGGATAAGCCCCCGGCAGCGCCGAGTCCGCAACCACGCCGATCTTCTTCGTTTTGGAGTTGTAGCTCGCCACAAGCCCCGCGACATACGCGCCCTGATACGGCGCTTCGCTGTACGCGCTGATGTTGCGGCTGTCGGTCAGATCGCCGAAGCAGATGAAGTCGAGGTTCATGTATTTTTTAGCGACGGAGGAATTCACGACGTTGAGATAAGTAGGACTGCACGCGACAATATCCGTGCACCCCGCCTCGGACAGCGCCACGACTGCGTCCTCAAACTGAGACAGCGGCACGTTGTCGATATAGCACGTCTCCATGCTCGAGCGGTTGGACGCTCTCTCGCGCTGCTCGCAGATCTGCCCCGTAAACGTCAGCTCCGTCACGCTCTCGCGGAAAATGTAGCCGACCTTGCGAACGACAGCAGGCTCGGCATCGCCGCTTGTGTCGCTCGACTCCGACGAGCTCTCGCCTTCGCCCTTGTCGCATGCCGCAAGCCCCAGCGTCATCACCAAAGCAAGCGCCGCAGCGATCGCCTTCAGCCACTTTATCTTCTTGAAATTCACAATAAACAACCTCCTGTTATATTATGATTGAAATTTACTGTAAGTATCGAAATATATCGAAAATTGGCGAAAAACACCATCTAGGACAACATCTAATTACATTATAGCACATTTT
>JAIDPG010000083.1 GCA_029062865.1 Oscillospiraceae bacterium | reverse complement strand
CGCGCGTCGGGGGAAACAGCGGCGCTCCGCGGTAGTTCCCCGCGCCGCGCTCCGAGGGAAGTCAGCGCGGCGCGGGATTTTCTTTATCTGTATTCTCCGTCATGCTTTTTGGGCGTTATGTCTCGCTATTTAAACGAGCATCAAAGCTCGCCGTGTCATCAAAGCCGCTTTCCTTGTAGAGCATACTGAACGTCACGTTTTCGTAGCTCGGGTGGGTGTAATACGCCTGCCTGTAACCCTCATACATCGTGTTCGGGTCGCCCGTGTCGTTAAGCGGCACGACCTCAAAGCCGCATTTCTCGGCGATGTTGTCAAGCGTTATCTCGCCGAGATCCCCGCTTATGAAGTCCGCCGCCTTGATGTTGTAAACGGCTTTGCAAACGCCACCGTCGCTGTCCCATGAATATCTTCCGCAGCCGTGCTCGAATTGATACAGCTTCCCGCCCGAAAACGTTCCGGTCACCTCGCCGAGCCTCTCGTTGATTTCGGGAAACTCCTTCCCAAGCGCCCAGACGGCGTCGGCGTTGATGCCGACGGCTTGCGTTTGCGCGGAATTCTCCTCGCTGACGTTCTCCGGCTTGCTTTGCTCCGTAATGCCCGGCGGCGACGCGCTTTGAGTGTCCCTCTCCTCGCACGCTGTCATCGCAAGCGCAATCAGAACCACCGCGCACATAGTTAGTAGTGTTGATTTGGTTTTCATAGCGTCCTCCTTAATTTACCGCTCCGACTCGTAATAAGCCGCGCCCGAATCCGTGTTCGAGCTGTCGGAAGCGCTTCCCACTGCTCCGCCGAAGATCAGCGCGATAAGCGGAATGCTCACAATAACTGCAAAGACCTTGTAAAGAAGATTAGATTTCATAATGTTACCTCCTATAATAAAAATGTTGCTGAAAATTTATGCCTTCACTTATATAGACAACAAAAAAGCCAAAATGTTACACTTTTTTTGAAAATTTTATAATTTTTTTTGATTTTTCGTGAATTTTTACCAGCCTCCGTCCTCTTCTTGCCTCTTAAACCTCTAATCTCTGATAGGTGCCGGTTGGTGTGCGGGATCCGTTTCGTCATCGTCATGGTCGAGAATATCCGACAGCAACTCGACCTTTTGGAGCGTCGCCGTGCCGGTGCCGCCGCAGAAGAGATTTATGTCGCCGAGAGTTACTCTCGCGTAGGCAACATCGCCCTGCGCAAGCCCGTCAAGGTCGCAGTCTATCTCGTTGATTTTCCCAAGATAAAGGCTGTCAAGCTCACTTTGGAGCTGAATTTGGGTGTGGTTGAAAACGACTTTTGTGCTGAAATCCGTTTCATAGCCGATGTTGTTGTCCTCAACATTGACGCCCGGCATCGCAGGGAGCTTGCTTTCGCACGGGTAGAACTCCACGCTCCCGCCCGTGCCGGGATACAGCGCCGCCTCGGCGGTTATCTGCAAAAAGCCCTCCAGCTCCGCCGTGCCCTCAAGCTCGACGAAGTTTTCACTCGCGGAATAATACTTCGCGGGGAAGTTGTAATCCCAGTCGTGCGTCATAAAATGCGTCTGCGCCGCCTTGACCTTAAAGCCGCAGATCTCGTCGCCGACGTTCACGCGCCGCCACGGGTTCGAGTTAGCGGTCTCCCCGCCCAGGAACTCCCAGTCTGCGAACAGCTCCGGGTTTTTGTAGGTGTTGTAGTACGGCGCGGCGGGCTCTTTTACATAGGCGAAGCCCTCGCAGTAAATTTCCGCGTAGAGGTCGTCTTCGGTGAGCGTCTCGGCGGTCTTGTCCGTCCGCTCAAGCTTCGTTATCTCGCCCGTGTAAATCGCCTTGCCGTCAAGCCCTATGAGAAAAGTCGGCTCGCCTTTGGGAGCGCTTTCCTCGGGAGTCGAGGACGCTTCGGAAGTCGGCGCGGAAATTTCCGTCCGGGAGCTTGTCGAGGTTGTCTGCGAGCTTTCCCCGCTTGATTTTGCCGCGCAGCCGCCTATCAAGGAAACGCTCAAAACAGCCGCGAGTAATTTGGGATTTGATCTCATTGTGTTTCCTCCGTTTTGAATTTACAGCGTCGGGGCGGGCTGTCGGAGCTCCGTTTCGTCGCCGTTGTGTGCGAGAATGTCCGACAGCAGCTTGACCTCTCGGAGCGTCGCCTTGCCGCGCGAGCTCCAAAGCTGTATGTTATCGAGCGTTACGCGCGCGTAGGCGACGTCGCCCTTTCCGAGACCGTCAAGGTCGCAGTCTTCATCGGCAAACTCCCCGAGATAAATATCGTCGAGCTCGGTGAACATCATAATGTCTACGTTATCATAAACCATTCCGTTTCCAAGACGCGATGCAAAGCCGATTTCGTCGTCCACGGGATTATATGGCGGCGTTACGGGCAGCTTGCTTTCGCACGGATAGAAGTACAGCTTGCCGCCCACGCCTTGATACAGCGCCGCCTCGGCGGTCACCTGCAAATATCCCTCAAGCTCCACCGTGCCCTCAAGCTCGCAGAAGCTGTTGTCGGGTCTGAAATACCGCGCGGGGAATTTATATTCCTCCCAGTCGTGTACCATAAAATGCGTCTGCGCCGCCTTCACCTTCAAGCCGCAGATCTCGTCGCCAACGTTCACACGCCGCCACTCGTTTTTGTTTTCTTCGGCTTCCCCGATAAACTTGTAGCTGTCAAACAGCTCGGGGTTTTTGTAGGTGCTGTAATAAGCGGCGGCAGGCTCCTTCATATAAGTGAAACCCTCGCAGTAAACATCCGCGTAGAGGTCGTCCTCGGTGAGCGTCTCGGCGGTCTTTTCCGTGTTTTCAAGCCGCGTTATCTCGCCTGTAAGTATCGCCTTGCCGTCAAGCCCTATGAGAAAAGTCGGCTCGCCCTTGCTTTCCTCGGGAGCTGAGGACGCTTCGGAAATCGGCGCGGAGCTTATTGTCGGAACGCTCGCCGTTGTCGTTGACGAATTCTCTTGCGAGCTTTCCCCGCCCGATTTTGCCGCGCAGCCGCCTATCAAAGAAACGCACAAAACAGCCGCGAGTATTTTGGGATTATGTTTCATTGCAATTTCTCCTTTAATCTAAAACCTCAACGTCCGCAATCTTCGCCCGCTGCGTACTTTCGGTCGTGCCGTTCAGCGTGCCGAGCGTGATGTCCTTCAGCGTGATTTTAACGCGCGCGTAATTCGTATCTCCCAGAACCTCGTCAACGTCGTAATCCACGGAGAACAAATCGAGATTGGTGTTGAGGTTTCCGAGATAATACGCGCCGTCGTGAACCACCGCGTCGTTGGGATAATTAAGAATCGCCGTTGCGCTTAACGCTTGATCGCCCTCAATATATTTCGGAACAAACGCGTTTTTCGTCGTGTCGGGATAGAAGAACACGTCGTTTGGCGAGGTGAAGTAATCGGGATTGCCTTCGTATTTGTACAAAATGCCCTCAAGCGTCAACGTGCCTTCAAATTCGATAGTCGTTGTAAACGGGTGAAAAGTCCAGAACTGGCTGCTGTTCAATTCAGCCCATGCGTCGGGCTCAAACGCCTGGTAGACGGTTTCCGCGGACTTTACGGTTAAACCGTTTTCCAGCACATCTCCGGGCTTTACCTCGAAGCATTTCCGCTCCGCGAGGGCTTTGTCAGCTTCCTCGCTGCGATAAACAACCCACTCCATAGCGTTTGAGAAGCCGTCACCGTCGCTTTTCCAATCGTCGCCGTCAAGCGTCGAGGCGTAAATCGGCAAGGCGTAGGAAATAAACGCGGAGCCGTAGGTTATCATGCTTGTTAAATTGCCGTTCTCCTCGGTCGGGTACTCTATGCGCGTGATGTCATAGGGCGAGAGAAGGTCGCCGTTTGCGTCGGTGTAATCCAGAACGTTCGGACATTTCTCAAGGAGCTTCTTCACGTCATCGGGAAGCTCTCGGCTTTCCGGCTCGGATTCAGATTGGGTGACGCTTGAGATTTCCGTTGTAGTTGAAACAATCGGTTGAGACGCTTCAGAGCTTTCGGTTGATTTCGCGGCGCAACCCGCGAGAAGCGTTGCGGCAAAAACCGCCGCGAGAATTTTAAAATTTGGTTTCATTGCGTTTCCTCCCGAAAAAACCCCTCTATTATAAATAACGTAAAAAAGGGGCGTTTGGTTACAGTTTTTTGAAAAAAATTCAGCGCGGCTTTACGTCAACGATTTTCGCGAAATTCCCGCCGCCTCTGCCGCCGTGGTTTATGTTTGCGTATTGCAGGCGGATCTCGTCGAGCGTAACGGTGACGGCGGCGGCTTTGCCTCTTTCGATAATGCCCTCAAGGTCGTAATCGTCAACATTTCCGAGAATGAACATCGCGCCGCCCCGCACTGCGAACCGCGCTTCGGGGTACGCGTTCTCAAGCGGCTTTTGCTGCTTTTCCAAGAAATCACCGCGCACGGGCAGCTGCGGGAACTCGCTCGTGTCGGGGAAGAAGTAGAGTTCCCCCGCGAAGAGCTGATAGTCGTCCCGCGGCTCACAGTACAGCGTGCCGGAAATCGTGATCTGTCCGCCGAAATTCACCCAGCCGTAGCTCTCGCACCAATCGCGCGTTATTTCAAGCGTCATTTCGTCCATTTGCTCGCCGTACTCCAGCGCGTACTTCGCCTCGAGAACCTCCAGCCCGTTGTCGAGCACGTCGCCGGCCTTCAGTCTCGTGAGGGGCGGCTTGAATTCGCCGCCGAAATCCGCGAATTCCATTGTTTCCCAGTTAATCAGCCCGGGATTTTTGAACGTGTCGTCATATACCGCGGACGGATATGCCACGGGCGCGTAGTCGAACGCCACATAGCCGTATTCGTCGACAGTCGCGTCCGCAAACGCCACGGGCAAACCGTCCGCGGCGATAAAGTCCTCCCAATTCTCGGGAGGCGTGGGAGACGGGGTCGACGGCGCTTCGGAGACCTCGGAAACGGAAACCGACGGCGTTTCGGAATTTGCCGAAGAAATCACCGCCGCGGAGTTCGTCGTGCTCGTTTGCGAGCCTTCGGAATTCGGGCTTGATTTTGCCGCGCAGCCGCCGAAGATCAAGGCGATAAGCGGAATGCTCAAAACAATTGCAAAGACTTTATAAAGCAGATTTGATTTCACAAGTGTTTCCTCCATGTTCCGTGTGTAGATCCAATATCGTTACTCGCGCTCTATAAGCGAACACATATCATTAAACATAATTGATGAAATGTCGCCGTCCTCATGAGTGTAGAAAACAACATCACCGTTTTTGTCCGCTACCGTATTGAGAATTTTAGAATTTTCTATTGCGGCAAACGTTATAAAATGAAATTCCGAGGTCCAGTCATCAAACAAGCATACCATCGGGTGAGTTTGGTCGGATCTCGAACCGGCTCTGAATAATATATATCTGTCATCGATCAGTCCGTCATTAAAACGCACACCCAAACCGTTGTCACCGATGACGAGGGAAATTTTAGCTGTGCTTTTGTTGTACAATACGGTTTGGAAGTACCCATTTTCCTCGGGTGGCTGAAATCTTATAAAAATATTGTTTGCCGTCACTGTAAATTCAGCCATTGATACATCGGAATATCCCGGAAGCTCTAGAAATATATTTTCACATTCGTTTCCGTCGGCATCAATTCGTCTTATACAATATACGTTTTCATTTTGACTTGTTCTGAAAACGAAATAAATATCGCCGTCGCAGCAGGCTATCAACGGATTGCTGTTTGCGGATTGAGTATCCAGTTTTTTTGTATATATCAGCTGTGCCTGTTCCTCGTTAAAATTATATTTATAAATGTTGAACGTTCCTCTTTGTTCGGCGGTACATAAGAACGCCATTTCGTTCTCGCTAAGCTCGGCGGCGCATATGAAAAACGAGCCGGTGGGCTGCTCTAAAATACATTTGGCTTTTTCGCCGGATTTCCCGACTATGGCACGCAAAGTTAAATACTCGTCATTCGGGGTACCGTAACACGGAAACACAACATAGTGACCGCAATATGTTCTCTTGCTGGTTGTAAATCCCCATTCCACGTTCAGATCATAGGTCATTATTTCCCGATTTACCTTTTGATCGGATCTGTCAACGCTGAAAATCGTTTCGGGGTAGCTTGCCGAGGAATAGTAGAAATAATTGTTGTCCATTGCTGTAAAGTATCGTCTGCCCATTCCCATATCGTCTAACAGCGACCCGTCATTTTCGATCGTATAATTGCGGCATTTTATTGTGGTGATCACATCACCAACAGCCGATTCACACGGTGCGCCGCTATCGGGCTTGCTGTCAGCGGTAGCGGAAATCGTATTCGAGATGACCGTCGGGGCGCTCACCACGGGCTTTGACAAATTGATTTGAGAGCTTTCGCCGATTGCGTTGCCCGCGCAGCCGCCAAGCATTGAAGCGCCGAGAATTATTGCCAGAGCTTTGAGCTTTGAGTTCATAATATACCTCCGAGAATTTTTCCCATCACTTATATAGACAACAAAATCCCCGAAATGTTACACATTTTCCGTAAATTTTTTGAAAATTTTTCTCCTGCTATAAATAAAGCGAAATTAAGACGAGTATTTAAAGGTTTTCGGGGATCTGTTGTGATTTCAGTATAATGCTTTTTCGGGGATTTGTCAACGGTGTTGGGAGAATTCGCCCATTCTTGGGATAATTGGGATTATTCTCCTACTCCATATTATAACCGCAAAGCTCGGAGATTGCAACGGCTTTCGCACGAACGGCGCTTTTACAGCGTAAACGGCGTTACTCGCCGACGGAGAGCACCACCGTGCTTCTGAAACGCTCGCCGTCCTGCGAAAAGTCAACTATTCCGTTGTACTTCTCGGCGATGCTTTTTATGCTCTTTACGCCGTAGCCGTGCCTTGAAGCGTCGTCCTTTGTCGTCGCAAGGAGCTTGTTGCTTTCGAGAGCGTTTTCGGGAGCGGTGTTCTCGACCTCGAGAATATATTTGTCGTCCCGCGCGCGTAGCTTGATCTCTATTATACGCTGTTTACCGCCGCATTTTTCGCACGCCTCTATCGCGTTGTCCAGCAGATTTCCGAGCAGATTGCACAGGTCTACCTCGTCAATTCCCGCGGCGTTTTTGTCCGCGCTGCACAACACCATGATCCCGACGCGCTTGGCTTCGGAGAGCTTCGCGTTCAAGATCGCGTTCACGAAATCGTTTCCCACGTCGATAATAACGTCAAACTCGGATATCTTCCGCGCCGCTCTTTGCATATACTCGATCGCCTCGTCCGCCTTTGCTTCCATTAACAGCGACATCACGACCGAGTGAGTTTGCTTCATATCGTGCCGCACACGGCTTATTTCCTCGTATTGCTTTTTGACGTTCTGCGCGTATTGCGCCCTGAACTCTTCCTGCTGCGCCGCAAGCCTTAGCCGCTCGGATTCGCGCTGGGATTTATTGAGAAGGATCGTCATATAAAAGCAGACCGCCGCGACTGCCATAGAGCAGAGCTCCGCCGCAAAAAGCAAAACCGAATACGAGTTTGTTATTATCGCGGAGGTCTGCACCAAAGCAATTGAGACAAATGAAATTCCCAGCACCGACGAAACCAACGTCCAGCCCTTTTTTCCGAGCTTAAGCCCACTCTTTCCGACCGCGCGCAGTATTATATCATATATAAACATTTTTATCAGCTGAGCAAGCGTAATTGACGCGACCCGCGTCCATGAAGCCGCGCCGATTATCTCGGAAAGCGTATCCTTGAACGTCACGGACATTATTCCCAAAAAAGCGGTCGCGACCGCCATCGCTACCAGATTATCCAAAAGCGCTGCAAAAAATTTCACGGATATTTTGGATTCCACAAGCAAAAGCGAAATCACAAAAAAATACGCGACATACAAAAACCCAAGCACGCCGTCATAGGGAACCGTATAATTCAACACCGTCGTCAAAGCCGCGTAGCCCAAGGAAGCGTAAACAAATTTCAGCTTCGCGGACGTAAGCGTAAAATTATAGCCTTGAAATTTTAACAAAAACCTCGTCGAAATAAAGGCTTCAAAAATGTTGATAAGTATTTCGAAGATTTTAACAAATATTTCCATTTAATCACCCCCGCTTAAATAGCCGATGTAAGCCGCCTCGAACTCGCGTTTATATGCCTTGCTTATCGGAATTAACGCGCCGCTTTTTAATGTGATTACCATATTGCGTCTGTCGATGTCCTTGACAAAGCTCATATTTATAATGAAGCTTTTATGCGGTCTGGCGAACACGCGCCCATCGAGTTCTTGTCCGATGTCGTCGAGCTTTGCCCGAACCCGCACGGGCTCGCGCCCCGCGACAACATACTCGGCGTAATTCCTCACGGATTGAATCAGCTGAATATCCGCGATGTTAACGGTGATCGTCCGATTGTACGGAAGCGGCAGAGTGACCGTTTTCGCGGCGGTGAATTGAGCAAGCAGCCGCGCGACGACGCTTGCAACGCGGTTTTCGAGGAATTTTGAGGAGCCCTCCGCGCCGAATTCGGCAGGCACCGTTTTGGGAATAAAGTCGAACGGCTGAAAGCTGAAGCTGTCGTAAACCAGCGCGTTTTCCGTCGTTATGAAGATGATGCGGGTTTTCTCGGAATGACGGCGAAGCTCCGCCGCAACGTCAAAGCCATTCATATCGGGCATTCTGATGTCGAGAAACACCGCGTCAAACGGATTATTTTTATGCGCGTTCAAAAACTCCCCGCCCGACGTGAAGCAGTCAACGGAGATCTCCGCGCCCTGCTTCTCGAACTCGCCTGAGATCAGCTCGCGCAGAACGTCCAGGATCGCCGCCTCGTCGTCGCAGATCGCCGCTCTTATCATCACACATGCCTCCTTTTCAATGAATTATCGCGTAAAGTCCGCACAGCAAAGCCAGATACGCGAGGTTAAACGCCGTGAAGATCAGCATATATTTCTTCGGGGAGCTGCCGTTTGAAGCCGCGTAGAATTTGTAAGTGATAAGGCTCGCCATTGAGGCGATGAGCGTGCCGAGCCCGCCGAGGTTCGTGCCGATGATAAGCGACGGCGCGTTCTCCGAAAGCCCCGAAAGGAGTATCGCCGCGGGGACGTTGCTGATCACCTGCGAAAGCGCGATCCCAAGCCAGACCTCGCGCCCCTGCAAAACGCCGCGGAGGCTCTCCGAAAGCGCGGGGATTGACCCCAAGTTCCCGACGAAAATGAAGAAAAACACAAACGTCAGCAGCAGCGAATAATCAACCTTAAGAAACAGCCTTCTGTCAAGAATCAGCACCGCGATAACGATTATTCCGAGCAGAATTCTGTAATCAAGAATTCGCAGAATGGACAGCATACAAACCGCGAAAAGTATCAGAAACAGGACAGCCTTCATGCGCCCGTGAAGCGCCGCCGAGCCGTTCTTCTCGGTTTTCTCTATCCGGAGCTTCGGCAGAAACAGAAAAACCGACGCGATAAGCAGCACGAGCGACAGCAAGGAATACGGGAAAATTATCGTGAGAAATTCCGAAAACATCAGGTTGAATTTCGAGTAGAGATAGAGGTTCTGCGGATTTCCCATAGGAGTCAGCATACTTCCGAGGTTCGCAGCGGCGGTTTCGAGGACGAGCAGTATAATTTCCGCGCGGGCTTTCTTCTCGCCGTTAATGCTCTCGAACAGCAGCAGCGTAAACGGCACAAGCGTCACGAGCGCGACGTCGTTTGTCAGCAGCATACTCATAAAAAACGACAGCAAAACCAGCGCGAGACCTACGGCTTTTATGCTGCGAAGCCGCTTTAAAAGCGCCTCACAGATAACGTCAAACGCCCCCGCGGCGCGAATTCCCGCGACGACCGCCATAAGGCAGAACAGCAGCGCGAGAACACGCAGGTCGATGTACTCCAGATATTTCGCCGACGGCGGCACGATAAAGCAGGAAACGATCGCCAGCACCCCTGAAGCGCAAAGCACCGCCTCTTTTTTAATAAAGTGCACAACTTTTTTCATCGCAAATTCTCCCGGAAAACCAATTTTTGCAATTAAATTTTACCACAATATGAGAAGAATGTCAAGCGCAAAAAACTCCAAGGGCGCGCGCCCTTGGAGTGAAAATTATTCCTTGCGGTTCTCCCCATTCCGGGGAGAAACAAAGAATTAAAGTTTACTTAAGCTGTAAAGCTCGTCCGCCATTGTTTTTACGCTGCCGAACGTCTTTGAGGTAGCGGCGGCTATTTGCTTTTGCCCCGTTGTTTCCTCGACTATCGCGTTTGCCTCGTTGTAGGAGATCTGCACCAATTGCTCCATCTGCTGAGCCATTTCGTGGACGCGGCGGCTGCGCTCGCCGGTCTGCTTGCCGCTTTGGGCGATCTGCTCGGTTTTCTCGCGGGATTGCTCCTGAAGCTGCTCAAGCTCGCCCGCGGCTTCTCGCGCGGCGGTGATCCCCGAAATGCCGCTGTCAACGGAGCTCAAATTTTCCGCGTTTGATTTTTTGACCTCGCCGAGCATCGCGAGAACCTTGTCAACGGTTTTGGAAACAGAGTTGCTGGAAGCCTTGGAGCGTTCCGCCAGCACTCTGACCTCCCCCGCGACAACTGAAAAGCCCTTGCCGTACTGCCCCGCCCGCGACGCTTCAATCGACGCGTTTATCGCGAGGATATTCGTCTGCTCGGAAATGTTCGCGATGTCCTTTACGAACTTTGTGATCTCCTCGATTACCTTTTCGAGGCTTTTTATCGATTCGTTGGTCATATCCGCCGAGTGCTCTATCTCGCGCATACTTTCGACGGCGCTGTTCATCTGCTCGATGTAATTTTTCATTCTCCCACAGATGTCGTCCGAAATGCCGAGCATTTCTCCGGTTTTGTTGTCGATGAGGACGGTCGCTTCAACCATTTCGTTAATCGTGTCCTGCATCGAGCTTACGTGGTTCATACTCTCGGAGCAGTTGTCGAGCGTTTCCTTCGCCGACGACGCGATTGTGTCCGTGGATCTTTCGGAGCGCGTCATATCCTCGGAGAGGGAGTTCATCATATCGACAAGCCGCTCGGAAACGGTGCCGCATCTTCCCATTATCTCGTTTACGCGCTCGCTGCCGTGGAGATTTTCCAGCAGCTTATGCGAGCCCGCCGCGACGCTGATAAACACCGCGCCCATCAGCACAAACTCGATAGTAAAGCCGAGCATATACGGAATAAACTCCAGATTCGGCGCGGCGTTTCCGTTTGCCACCGCGTCCTTAACCCGGAACCACGTTGAAATAGCGCACATTATATATGTGATCACGGCGATGATTATTGTGAATTTCTTATCGTAATACATACAGCTGAAAAGCAGCGCGATGCCGTAGGTCATATAGATCCCGACGGAGGAATTCATTCCGAGAAGCATTACGATAAGCCCCACCGCCAGCACGCCGATGTATTTCATCACCTTAACGGGCACGCCGAGCTTTTGGAGCACGAACGGTCCGACGGTGCAGAAAACGCCGATGATCGAAAGCCTTGTAAGCGCGCTGTAATCTATCCAGAAGATCCCCGCTGCCGTCAAAGCGAAAAGCGCCGGAAACACCATCGGCATCCACAAAAGGACTTTTGTCATACGTTTGTTGACGTTAGCGTCGTTTTGCTCAAAAAAATCTGGCTGTTTTGCCAAGAGAAACACCTTCCTTTAATCAAAAATCATAGCCATTTTAGCATATTTTCACGCTTCTTTCAAGGCTTTTTTGCGGGAAGGCGCTTAATTGACAAAAAAAGCGCTTAATTGACATGGAGAGCGTTCGGCAAAAATTATTCTTGAGAACAAAAATCCCGCCCTGTTTAAGGAACGTGCGATATAGAAGTATTGCGGTGCCAAGCGAAAACGCTTAACACCGCAATACTTCTATGAAACGAAATAAAAAAGGCACTGCCTTTCAGGGCGGGTTTTTGAAATTACGGTAGCTTCTCAAAGCTCGTAGTGATGCTGGAATTATATGCCGCGTCAATGTCCTTCGCCGAGGCGAACGTCAGCTTTGAGTACATCACGCCCTCCGGGGTGATCTTCGGGTCGTCGATGCGGACAATGAGGGCGCAGTCCGTATCGCCCTCGCGGCTTTTCTCGCCCCAGCTGGAGTAGCGGTAGGCGATCTCCGCGTCGTAGATGTAATAGACGGACTTCTGGTTTTTGACCGTCGCGCCCATGCTCGTCGAGACATTTCCCACGCCGACATAAGCGGAATTCAGCCCCGTAATCTCAAGCCTGTCTATCTTGTCGCCTCTGCCCGCGTAAAGCGTGCCCCTGTTTACTCCGGACACCGCCGCGAACAAATCAAGCCGCGCCGACTTTTCGGTGTTAGCGAGAATTTCCTCGACCTTTTCTTTCGCGAAATCCTCGGCGAATTTATCAAGCTGTTTTCGAGCATCGGCGTTAAGATCGGCGGCAGTGAGAATGTACGCGCTGTCGACTTGGACGGTGTATTCCCGCTCCGTCTCCTCGATTTTGTATTCGCGCCCGAGCTGCTCAAGCGCGTCCTCGCTAAGCCGCAGGGTGAGCTTCTCGCCGTTCTTGAAAAAGCGCTTTCCAAAGCCGTTTTTGAGCACCTCGCCGTTTTCGAGCACCATTTCAAGCCTGCCGTCCGACGAGCCGCCGTTGTATTTCACGCTCACCGTGCACTCGGGCGAAACGCCCTCCACATTGAACTCCACCGCCGCGAAAACGTCCAGCTTCTGCTTTTCCTTAAGCCCGGAGACCGTGAACGAAAGCGTTGGGTTTTGCACCTTGACTTTGGAGTTTTCCATCAGAAGCTCGTTGTATTTTATCGTAACGCCGATAACATCGCCGTTTTTGAGCTTGCCGTTGTTTTGTATCTCGGCAGCCTCGAAGCTCTCCGTTATCGCAGTCGGGGAGACCTGCTTGTCCAGAAGCGGCAGCATCGCGCTTCTGTCAATTGAAACGACCGCCGCGCCGTCGCCGTTGTAGCCCGAAAACTCAACGCTGACGTAGCTCTCAAGGTCGATCGTCCGCCTGCCGGAGCACCCGCTCAAAACGCACAAGCACAAAACCGCAAGCGCCGCAAACGCGCCCCAAATAAGCCTTTTTTTCACAGAATTACCTCTTTTCATGTTGATTGAAAACATGTTTTACAACTGCATTATATCACTTTAAAGAAATAATGTCAAGCGGAAAATCCGCTAAAAATTCAGCTTTGGAGATTTGCACAAAAATGCTTGTGGTTTTTATTGAGTTTAAACAAAAGCAGCAGAGAGAACTCCCCGCCGCTTTACTGTTTAGGTCACCTCTAAAAACCGTTTTTACTCAAACAAGGTTTTTAGAGGTGCCCTATATTCAATTCAGCCCCGAGAATCTCTCCGGGGTCACGTTCGGGAGCTTCTTTCAGTGTCAAAATACCCCGCGTGCGCCGACACGAACAGCTCTTCTATCCCGCGGAGCTCCGTTGAGAGAGCCACGCCCGAAAGGTGGCGAATGACCGCGTCCTTTTTGGGCTTTTTGAACAGCGAGATGAAGTTGGCGCCGCCGAGACAGCTGATAAAGCCGTCCTCGCCGATAATATCCCGCAGAGCGCAGACATAGCGCGTCATAATGCGCGTGCCGCCGTTTCGCCCGAGCTTTGCGTTGATTACGGAGAGCTGCACTATGTTAAAGCGGCAGGCTCAGTGTTCCCGAATCTCGCCGCGCGCGAACAGCTCGCCGGATTTCTTCATAAAATAGCGCAGCTTGTAAAGCTCCAGCTTGTTGTCCATAACGGAATATCTCTCCGCGACGGACGCGATGCGAAGGCGGTCGTGAATAATATACATCACTGAAACGAACGTGTTGACAAGCATTTTGTCCTCGGCGCTCCATTCCAGATCGAGCCTCGGATAAATGTAATAATTCGACACGCAGTCGTCCTCGTGGAGCTTGACGATCGTCATGGGGCGGTTTTCGTCGTAATCCCCCTCGCAAAACAGCACATAGCTCGAATTGCTCAAAAAAACGATTTGCCCTGTCGGGAATATTGTAGACAAGCTTGAGCTTGGCGAAGCCGAGCAGTCTGCAAACATTTTCAAACGCGGCTTTGGAGCGCGGGTTTTATGCCATCGAACACAGCTCCTCGGAGTATCTGACAAACTCCGCCATAGCCTCGTGGAAATTATTGGCATCATTTGCGGGCATAGCGAGACCTCTCTTGTATATACTTATTTTATATTGTACAGCAAAATGGGCGGTTTGTCAAGGTTAGAGGTAAGAGTTTTTAGAAATTAAGAGGTTAGAGCAGCGAACACGGAAGCGACCGCGATCCAAGGGGATATTAAGAGGTTACGGATAGTTTAACTAAGGGCGCTTTAACGTATATGACGTTAGTTTTCGGTTTACGGCGATTTTTAACGTAAATTTATCTGAATTTGACGCAAAAATTCAGAAGCGCCCGCTCGGGGTCGTACATGAAGCTGCCGCCTTTCTACAAGGCAAAAATTGTTGAAATATGTTGCTTTTTAACAGCACTTGTGCTATAATGAATAAAGAGAATGTGCGCACATATGAGCAATGCAATTGACGGAAATAATATAACAGAAGCAAATTAACGGAGGTATAACATGGCTATTACGGAAACAAAGCAGCCGAAGAAGTTCGAGCTGCGCATCACCGCCGATAACGTAACCTCGACGGATAAGCGGTTTACTATGGATGATTTGGGGCTTGGGGATAACTACAAGCCTCTCGAAGCGTATTTCCTGACAGCGGACGGAGAAATAGTCAGACGCGCTCGCAACAAGGGTGAGAGAAACATTACAAACCAAACTATGCCGCGCATTGCGTGCCAATTGTTTGAGAAGCAGATTTCCGCGCTTTCTGCCGCGGATAGAGAAAATTTCCCCGTTTGTCAATACCGACCGAACGATGACGTAATTCGCGGAATCTTCCCAACCAAGGAGGAACTCTTTGAGGCTCGCAAAACCACTTCGTTAGAGTTTGTAAAATATGAAAATAAAAATACTAACACGCTGTACTTCTTTTATTGTTGGAACATTTTTTCCACGATATTTTTCGTCCGGGAGTGCTTGAAGTGCTGGGGACAACCCAACGACCAATTTGTTTTGATCTACCGTGAAAAAACCGACAAGGAAAAGAAGAAATCAAGTTCGGAAAATCCTCCCGTTCCTCAGCCCGCGGACAACCCCTCCGGCTTCATAGTCCCCTACTCCCAAATGCTCCTCGAATCGAAAAACATTATTTTAAGGGGCGCTCCCGGCACGGGCAAAACCTACCTTGCGAAGCAGATCGCTGCCGATATAGTAAGCGACGGCTACTACGACGACTTCAACGAGCTTTCCGACGAGCAGAAATCCCGCGTGGGCTTCGTGCAGTTTCACCCAAGCTATGATTACACGGATTTCGTAGAGGGCTTGAGACCGACAAACGGCGACGGCGCAATGGGATTTGAACTTCGCGACGGCGTTTTTATGGAGTTTGTGAAGCGGGCGAGAGAGAATTTTGAGAATTCGCAAAAGAGCACGGAAACATTGGAGAAGGAGCTCTCCGTGGAGGAAGCCATAGAAGAATTCTTCTCCAATATCAAGTTTGGTGTGGATAAATTTAAGACGAAAAACGGTAATGAGTTTACTATTGAAAATTTTAATGATAAGCATATCTACATCTACATTCCAAATAATCCCAAAGCAAAGAGCCCTGACATTTTAATTAATAAAATCGTAAAGATGCTTGATTTTGACGGAGACTTCAACGATGTAAAGGACGTTAAGGAGTTCTTCAAAGAAGGACCTTCCCAAACACATTCTTACTTACTTCCAATCTACAATAAAATTAAGGATGTGATGAAAACAAAAAAAGCCGCTTCAACAGTCAAAGTGGAGCAGGAAGAATTGAAAAAATATGTCTTTATTATTGACGAGATCAACCGCGGCGAGATTTCCAAGATCCTCGGCGAGCTGTTTTTCTCGATCGACCCCGGCTATCGCGGCGAGGCGGGCGCAGTCTCCACGCAGTACGCCAACCTACACGACGACCGAAACGAGAAATTCTATATCCCCGAGAACGTTTACATAATCGGCACGATGAACGATATTGACCGCTCCGTTGACACCTTCGATTTCGCGATGCGCCGACGCTTCCGCTTTGTGGAGATCAAGGCGGACGAGAACCTTGAAATGCTGGACGTGCTCGGCGAGGAGCTTAAGGACGAGGCTATCGAGCGTATGACGGCGCTTAATAACGAGATAGCGAATACCGAGGACTTGAACGAGAATTATCAAATCGGTGCGGCGTATTTCCTGAAGTTAAAGGAGCTCGGCTTTGACAAGCTGTGGGAAGATTATTTAGAACCGCTTTTGCGGGAGTATGTCCGCGGAATGTACGACGAAAAGCGCGTTATGGAGCAATTTGCGAAGGCTTACGGTTACGAGGGCTCCACGGATGATAATTAAGGATAATTCCTACAAGGATAAAGCCTCGTTTTCCGAAATCCCGAAGCTCACGGAAAAAATCGCCGGCAAAACCCTCAAGCAGCTTGAAAGAGAGGGCGTTTTTGTATTCCCCGAAGCGGTGGAAAAAGCCGAGGATATTTCAGACGAGCAGATAATTCTCAAAAGAGAAAACAGCGGATATAAAACCGGGAATATTGTCGGTTTTCTGGGTCTTGGAGAAGAACGGCTTGTTATTCGGTCGCGGTTTAGCGGGGATAACGAAAACGACGATTTCTTCTTTCAATATCTTATGGAAAGGGTTGTGGAATTTCCGAATATCGTAAACCTGCAAACCGATGCAGATCAGGATAACAGCCCGTTTGATTTTTTGCTGTTTTTATTTCCGTATTATCTGAAAAAAGCCATGCGCAAGGGGCTTTTCAAAACCTATATACGGCGGAAATACAATGACGCTAACGTAAAGGGCGCAGTTGACATCGCACGGCATATAAAGCAAAACACGCCGTTCGTCGGAAAAATCGCGTATTCCGCGCGGGAGTTTTCCTGCGACAACAGCCTTATTAAGCTCGTGCGGCACACGATTGAATTTATAGGCGGCAAGAGCTTTGGCGGAAATATTCTTGCGAAAGCGAAGGACGAGGTACGGCTTGTTGTTGAGGCTGCGCCAAAGTATCAGCCCCACGATCGCCGCAGGATTATCGAGCAGAACAAAAACGATTCCGTTCGTCACGCGTATTTCCGAGAATATCGCGCCTTACAAAGGCTTTGCTTGCTGATTTTGGAACATCGGAAGCACCGGATCGGCACGGGTTCAAAACAGATATACGGCATAATTTTTGACTGCGCTTGGTTGTGGGAGGAGTACGTCAACTCCCTCATCGGGGATAAATTCTATCACCCGATGAATAAAAGCGGCAAGGGAGCCCAGTGGCTCTTTGCCGGTAGTGCGGGTCTTATCTATCCCGATTTTATCGGTCGCGACAGCGAAACGGGAATAATCGCGGACGCCAAGTACAAGCCGCGCGATAATATCTGCAATCGCGACTACTTGCAGCTGCTGGCGTATATGCTCCGCTTTGAGGCAAAGGCGGGCTATTATCTTTATCCCGAGGCGGAAGGCGGAAATGACTTGACAATGCGACTGAACCGCGGCTCGACTTACGAGGAAAACGTCATGTCGCGCGATGACATCAACATTACCAAGCACGGGTTAAAAATCCCCGCGGACGCCGCCGACTATAACGAATTTGCTGCGAGGATAAAATTATATGAGCAAGAGTTTAAGGCGGTTTTTCTGTAAGAAATGCAATAGATAAAGGAGGTATTCGCCATGCCGTTTTCGATCGTCCGTCAGGACATCACAAAAATGAAGGCAGACGCTATCGTCAATGCCGCAAATACGGCATTGAGGATGGGCGGCGGCGTTTGCGGGGCGATTTTCAACGCTGCGGGAGCGGAAAAGCTGCAGCAAGCCTGCGACAAGGTTTCGCCGATAAAAACGGGCGAAGCGGCGATAACGCCGGGATTTCGGCTGCCCGCTAAATATGTGATCCATGCCGCGGGTCCCGTTTACAACAGCAAAAACAAAGAGAAATGCGCCGAATTGCTTCGCTCGGCTTACACCAATTCGCTGGCGCTTGCGGTGGAAAACAAATGCGAAAGCATTGCTTTCCCGCTTATCTCAAGCGGCATTTACGGCTACCCGAAGGACGAGGCTCTGCGTGAGGCAACGACAGCGATCACGGATTTTCTTGCCGAGCATGAAATAGACGTGTATCTCGCAGTTTTCGACAAGGCGTCCTTCGTCGTCGGCAAAGAGCTGATGGGCGAGGTCGAAAGCTATATCGACGAGCATTATGTTGATACGCACCGCCAAGCACGCAGCAGTCGCCTTGATATTGAAAAGAAATTTTTCGCCGAGGAGGAGTTATCCGCCGCGCCGATGATGTCGCCGGTGAAGCGTCAGCAGTCCTTAGACGATTTAATGGCGGAGCTTGACGAGCCGTTTTCAGACGCGCTTTTTCGTCTCATAGACAGCAAGGGCAAGACCGATGTGGAGGTTTACAAGAAAGCGAACATCGACCGCAAGCTTTTCTCGAAGATACGCTCCGTAAAGGGCTATACGCCGAAGAAGCCGACGATTTTGGCGCTCGCCGTCGCCCTGGAACTGACCCTTGACGAGACGGACGATTTACTGGAACGGGCGGGCTACGCGCTATCCCACGCGAGCAAATTTGATGTGATCGTGGAATATTTCATTGTCAGCGGTAAGTATAACATATTCGATATTAACGAGGTTCTGTTTAAATATGACCAGCCGCTATTAGGCGGCGCATAATCAGACCGCCGGGAAGCCCTCGGATACGAGGAAACGGCACCGCGGCAAGCCTTTGTGGCTGCCGCGCGTGCCGTTGACGAAGTAGATGAGGGCTTCTCGGCGGTCTGAAAATGTCGCTTTCAAAGCGACCCCCAATACCTCCGTTTGTGGTATAATAAAGACAACGTAAGATCTTTAACAGGATAAACATTTAAGTTCAAGTTTACATACGATTGACTTGAAAATATGGTATACTGAAATTACCAAAGAAAAACAGGAGGTATTTTACTATGAAAAACAATTTTACCGAGCTCGTATTCATTCTCGACAGAAGCGGCTCCATGTCCGGCTTGGAAAAGGATACTATCGGCGGGTTCAACTCCATGCTCGAAAAGCAGAACGCCGCCGACGGCGAGTGCCGCATCACCACGGTGCTGTTCGATAATCATTACACGCTGCTCCACGACCGCATTGATATCCGCGCAGTCAGCCCGATGACGGAAGAGGAATATTTCGTGGGCGGTTCAACCGCGCTGCTGGACGCTGTCGGCAGGACGATCAACAAGCTCGTCAATGTTCAGAAAAACACGGCGGAGGATTTCCGCGCGGAAAAGGTGATGTTCGTAATCATTACGGACGGCGAGGAAAATTCCAGCCGCGAGTATTCCGCCGATAATGTCAGGGAGATGATCGAACATGAAAAGACGAAATACGGCTGGGAATTCATCTTCCTCGGCGCGAATATCGATGCGGTGCAGACCGCTTCGCGCTTCGGCATTTCCGCCGACAGAGCAGTGGACTATGTTCCCGACGGCGAGGGCACAAGACTGAACTATGAAGCAATGGCTGAAACGGTAGCTTGCTTCCGCGAGTCGGGCGTTGTGCCGCAAGCGCCGATGGAAGCGATCAGAAAGGATATGAGAAAGCGAGGCGGGCGCAAATGATGGGAGCGATTATCGGGGATATTGTCGGCTCGGTGTACGAGTGGAATAATATCAAAACAAAGGATTTCCCGCTCTTCCGCGACGACTGCTTTTTCACGGACGATACGGTGATGACCGCAGCCGTTGCGGAGGGGCTGATGAACGGCGGAAGCGAGGACGACTTTATTGACGCTATGAAGAAATACGGCAGAATGTACCCGGATGCCGGTTACGGCGGCAGATTCGGCGCGTGGCTGAATTCCGACACCGGGGAGCCTTATGATTCTTGGGGAAACGGCTCGGCAATGCGCGTATCGCCTGTGGGGTGGGTAATGGACTGCGGATTTTATGCACGAACGGGAATGTTTCCGTCCGAGGGGCGGGAGCTCGCACGACGCTCCGCCGCCGTTACCCACAATCACCCCGAGGGGATCAAAGGCGCGCTTGCCGTCGCGGACGCGATCTTCATCTGCCGAATGCACGAGGGAAATAATATCAAAGACCGCAAGCGGCAGGTCAGGGAGCATACCGAGAAGGAATACGGCTATGACCTCTCCCGCACGCTTGACGAAATCCGCCCGACATATCGCTTCAACGAAAGCTGCCAAGATACCGTGCCGCAGGCAATCACGGCTTTCCTGGAAAGCGTTGATTTCGAGGACGCGATAAGAAACGCCATTTCCCTCGGCGGCGACAGCGATACCCTCGCCGCCATTACAGGCAGCGTTGCCGAGGCAGCTTATGGCGTGCCGCAGCAGATAAAGGATAAGGCGTGGGAATATCTTGACGGGCATCTTCGCGACGTGTGCCGCAAATGGAGGAGATTTCCGGAGCGGTGAGCGCTATTAGAAGCAAGAGGTTCAGAGGCAAGATGCAAGAGCGCCGAGCCCGAAGGCGACCTTAAGCCACGCAAGGGCGGCGTGTCAACACCGCGTTGTTTTTGCGATTTGCACTTTCCGGGCGAAATCGCGGACGACAGTCCAACGCCGGCAATGAGCGTTTGCGTGCGCCGCTTGCGGCGTGCGCAAATGCCATTGCGGTCTGCAAAAAAAATCCCTCGGCAAAGCACGGGGGCGGTAAAGAAGTATTCCGTTGTTTTTGAAAAGGTTGCGTAGAAACCTACGCAGCCTTTCTCTTTTTGCCCTGATTGCCGTGATTAAGAGTCGCCGTGGCACTCGCCACATTGAACCTAAAGTAGATCTTAACGCGCTGCTCTCTATGCCCGCTTGACTTATCGGGTGCGTGAACATCGATCTTCTCCACAAGCTAGTGAATTATTTCGGGAGTGAGCACATTTATATAGGTATAATTGCGGACGAGCCGGATAAAGTTGGAAACATCTGCGGTTTTCTGCTCGGTTGCCTCGATAAAGGTTTTAAGTTCGGAAACGGTCTGCTTTAACTGCTGTTGCTCGCCGTCATAGTTTGTTGACATTTGAGCGAAACGTTCATCCGAAATTTTTCCCGAATAAGGGTTGACCTCACCACACTTCTGGACTTTGCGCTTGTTTTTACGCATTTCCTGTAACAAATCAAAATCGTGCTGTGACATAATCGGCTCGTGAGTATTCTCGAAAATGAGCCAACCCTCTTTGCTGTTCTCGATATGTTTTTTGTTCTTGTAGGACTTATTGTGCGTCTTGAAATCGGCTGTGTGTCCGACATATTCAATTCTCTCAAGAATTTTGTTGACCGTTTGTTCGCTCCAACGTGTTGGACTTTTGAAAGTGCGTGCTCCGCCTCTGCCTTTGGATTGAGCGTAAGCGGTAGGTATCGGGATATTTTCCGAGCGAAGCTGCCGTGCAATCTGAGCAGGTCCCAAGCCTTTAATGCACATTTTGAAAATCCATCTGACCACTTGCACGGCTTCATCGTCAACCTCCCACACATTTTTAAATGTGTGATAATATAATAAAATTATCTTTGGTCATCTTGATCATCACAACCCTCAGCAAATAATGAAGAAACTGCTCCTCCGATATCACCTCACTTGACACGCAAATTACATATTCACAATTGAACAAACCTTAAATACCAATACCCATTCCCCGAAAAGAGCTTTGTGTACACAAACACTTCGCTTGTATCGCTGGGGTTCTGGTATATAATATCACCAACTTTACAACCTGATGAAAAGCCCTCCTTTTTCTGGTCAGAAGGATCGTTACTAATCACCGAACCAATAGCTATATATCCTTCCGGTAGTTCTGTTAATGGCGTAAAATCATCATAAAGATAATTTGTACCATTGACTATAACATACGGAAATGCATTAGGATTAGGAGTTGAAGAAATGTTCTTCGCAGTTTGCTTAGACAAAATCAGACTTGTCGGAATTGCAATCGCCGCAAGAAGAAGGCAGGCAACCGCAGCAACGAGTTTCCAACTATGTGTTTTCTTTTTATATGAACAGGCGCTCGCAAACTCTATGATATGTCTGTCACTTATACCACTAATAGCATTCATCAATCTACTCATACAATAACACCTCGACTTTCTAAATATTTTTTAAGCATCCCACGCAGTCTCGATAGACGTGTCCTCACCGCGCCGGCACTTAATTTTGACATTTTCGCAAGCGTCTCAATGGGGTCTAAATACCAATATCGTCTGACAAAAAGCATTCGGTTTGTTTTGTCAAGGGTATCAAGGTAATCATCAATGAAACCCGATAATTCATTTATCTCAAATAGTTCCTCGGCAGTGTCACTTGATGAAACACATTCACCCAATTCGCTAATACAGACATCATAAATGCCATTACGCTTTTGATAGGAATTATATTTATACCTATTTACGGAAATGTTGCGCACAATTCTACACACATATGCAAGTAAGGAATCCGGTTTTTGGGGTGGTATTGTATTCCAAACGCCGAAATATGTATCATTAACACATTCTTCCGCGTCTTGATAATTATTTAGCACGTTTTGAGCTATTTTCATACATACACCACCATACTTTGATGACAGTTCTGATATTGCCTTTTCCGAGCGCTCTAAGAATAATTCAATTATCCGACTGTCATCCATTCTCTCACCTCCTATAATTTACCCCTCTATAATATATAGTAAAGAATTGGAGTTCATTGTTACATAATTTTTCACAAAATCATCAAATGCAACAACAGGCTCCGCTTCACTTTCTGAAAATATGTGCATTTTGCCCAATTGACATATTTTTTAATTTCGGAAGTGTATTTCTTGGAAAATATATTGACTTCCTAATCTAGTCGGCTATACACAATGAACAAAGGCGATTGAACAATCGGTCGCCTTGTTTATCATCTGCTATTTTCTTTTCAAGAATGTTATTTGTGCTGATCTGAACCGTGTCAACAAGCACAGTTTTCATTTTTTCAACTTGTTTGCGCTTTTCTTCCGACATAGAAGATAGTATCGCGTTAATTTCAGCATTCTGTTCAAATGGTTCAGAACCGTATATCAAGTAATCAGTTGTGACATTAAGGGCTTTGGCAATATAAGCTAGATACTGTACTTTCATACCCTTTTTTCTGTTTCAACCGCTCCGAGGAAATTTACGGATATATCTGCATATTCCTCAAGTTCCTCACGACTGTATCTTCGTTCTTTGCGTATCTTCCGTACTCGCCCCCAATTGCAGCATTCGTCAAATCCACTTTTACCACTCCTTGTATTCTTTAATTACTATTATATATTATCATAGAAAAATCAAGTGCATAAATTAGAGTTTATGCACTTTGTATTTGTAGAACAACGTATAATCGGCAATTTCCCTGTTGTTAGAGTTTGAGTATAGGTACTTGGCTAGAGGGAAAAGCGATATTATGTTTTTCTTTGATATTGACAAATGATCATGCACGTTTTCGATAGACAAAGCCAATATTCTTATATAATTTAAAACTCCCATGCTATCATAACAGCAATGGGAGTTTATGCATATTCCGCCGTTTGTTTGTGGCTGTCTGAAAACATTCCTTATCGCGCCTTAGTTATAGGAAAATAATCGGTTAAAATACGGCGTCTTTTTTATTTTTACATTTATCACAAACAACTTTTTGCAATATTGCCAATGCCTCCGGCAAATTTACAAAAAACTTCAAGCGCAAAAAATTCACACCCTCCGCGAATGACCTTGAAAGGTGAGCAAAAAACAAAAAACGATCCCCATTAAGCCAAGAGCCTAACGGGGGAAATTGTACTCCGTTATAAAAATTTTCTTAATGAACGTACTTGCGTTAAACGGTATTTCCGAGCTGTTATTTGATCAAAACACAATGTAAATAATTCTCCGGCTTATACCAAACTTGTCTTTTTCAAAATCAAATTGCTGACCGCACCAAGTCCGATGCTGAATACCGCGCCGCCTGCCAGACAAAGAATTACATTCATAACACCCGAATTCAAAGGAGTCATCATCGGTATCATCATAAACATTATCATTCCCGCTCCAAGAGATACGATCATCGAAAGCCACGTTCTCTGTTTCGCTGAAACGCTCATTACAAGATAGATCGGAATGAAAACCGCAGTCAAAAATATTTTTGAAAGCATACACATTACAACTCCGCTTGTTCCGGCAATTCCCGTATCAAAAGATAATCCCGCAATCGCGCCGCCGAGCATTGACCCGATAAAAAATACCAAGATCATTATTGCGCTACCAACAAAGCAAACGGCTGTTTTGGAGATCACATAATCGCTTTTCTTTGCTCGAACCGTAAACAGATTTTTCGAGTAACCGCTCTTGAAATCCTCCGAAACAAACAGGCAGACAAGCACCGCAATCGCGAAATACAGCATATTCATATTGCACATCATCGTAATGTCCATTGACATTGCCGCTGCGTCCGCCGCTGCTTCTGTTGAAGCCTCACCGCCGCTTATAGATGAAACAATTTGCCATACATTGGTGAACATCGGCTCCACTGTCTCGCCGGTCTCGGGATCTGCTCCGCCGAACATTGTTGTCATGACGAGAATTAAAATCGGAGCGACAAGGCAGCTTCCCGCGATTATGTAGAACAACCGCATTGTAAACATTCTGCGGAAGTCAACTTTAAGCATACTTTTAAGACGCTTTCCAAAAGTGTTGTGTTCAAATTTTGCAGCCATTTTATCCGCGCTCCTTTCCGTTCATCAGGTCAATGTAATATTCCTCCAGACCGATCTTTGCTGTCTTTATTTCGCTTACCAAAATGCCGTTTTCATACAGTTGAGTAACAATATCTTCCGGCTTTTCCGCGTCAAAAACTCGGATATACTCGTTTTCCTCGTCAACCCTTAAATACTTGCAGGACAGCAAAGCTTTCGTCTTGCTCATTTCTTTTGTTTGAAGCGCCGTATAAGTCCGGCAGTCCGCGTCAAGCTCCGCGGCAGTCATCTCGCGGACCATTTTTCCGCCGCGGACTATTCCGTAATGCGTAGCGATCTTTTCAAGCTCACCAAGAACGTGTGAGGAAATTACCACCGTGCAATTGTGATTTTTTGTAACGTCAAGAAGTACCTCACGCATTATTCTCATTCCGTCCGCGTCAAGACCGTTGATAGGCTCGTCCAGAACCAACAGAGCGGGGTTTCCGAGCAGCGCCATCGCGATCCCGACGCGCTGTTTCATACCGAGCGAACAGTTCTTGTATTTGTTAGAAGCCGCGCCTTCCATTCTCACGGT